>NZ_JAHUTS010000020.1:0-90080 GCF_019209835.1 Enterovibrio paralichthyis
CGCGAGGGTAAGGGCTGTGGTCAATTGCAAAATAAAAGGCTCTAAGTATGGGGACTTAGAGCCTTTATAAGCCATCTGTTGGATCGTTCAACCGATCATTTATCTCTTAACTGATCGGCATTAGGGCATGTCCCCCCTTGATAACCACCCAATCCCACTTAGTAGGCGTCGCTGACCTCACTATCCAGAGTCTGATATCACGGGGAATACCATGAAAACTGTTCGCTTAACCGTTGCAGAAGCACTGGCCAAATATCTGGCCGCTCAAATGATCGAAATAGAAGGAAAAAAAGAGCAATTATTTGGTGCGGCCTTTGCGATTTTTGGTCATGGCAACGTCACTTGCTTTGGGCAGCAACTGAAAAACATTGAAGACAAAATTCCAACCTGGCGTGGACAGAATGAGCAGTCCATGGCAACCGCTGCCATCGCATACGCAAAAGCGAACCAGCGCCGCCGCATTGCTATCGCCACGTCTTCCATCGGCCCTGGCGCAACCAACATGGTGACGGCAGCAGGTATTGCACACACCAACCGCCTGCCAGTACTGCTGATCTCCGGTGATGCTTATGTCAGCCGTCTGCCTGACCCAGTGCTGCAGCAGCCTGAGAACTTCTACGACCCATCGATTACCTGTAACGATGCGTTCAAACCGCTGACCCGTTACTGGGATCGCATCGTGTCACCGACGCAGCTTATGCACACCTTGCCACAAGCGATCGACACCATGCTGGATCCTGAAACCTGCGGCCCTGCGTTTATTGGCCTGCCACAGGATATCCAGGGTGTGGCTTATGATTTCCCTGAAATCTTCTTCGAAGAAAAAATTCACCGTGTACGCCGTCCAGAGCCTGAAATGGCCGATCTGGAAGATGCCAAAGCTGTACTGCTTGGCGCGAAGAAACCGCTGATCATTTCTGGTGGTGGTGTGCATTACTCGCTGGCGACCGACGAACTGGCTGCCTTTGCGAAAAAACACAATATCCCTGTGGTTGAAACCATCGCAGGCCGCGCCACCATGCTGCAGGACAACCCACTGAACGCGGGCCCAATCGGTGTGACCGGCTCGGATTCTGCCAACTACATGGCAGCCCATGCGGATGTGGTGCTGGCTATCGGTACCCGCTTGCAGGATTTCACCACTGGCTCTTGGTCTGTGTTCAAGAACACAGACATGAAACTGGTGACCATCAACACCGCCCGTTTTGATGCCATAAAACACCGCGCAGTGCCAGTGAAAGCCGATGCGCAGCGCGCGCTGCTGGGGCTGTCAGCGCTGCTGGGCGACTGGCGTGGCGACGATGAGTGGGCGCAAACAGCAAAAGTACAGGCCGACGAGTGGAAAGCGCTGGTTCACCGCCGCACCCATCCACAACCGGGCGACCTGCTGCCGGGCACCTCTTCCTACGCGGAAGTGATTGGCAAGCTGAACAAATCCATGGCACCGGGCGACACCGTTTTGACTGCCGCGGGTGGTCTGCCAGCTGAGCTCGCGATGAACTGGCAAAACTACCAGATCGGCAAGTTCGACATCGAATTCGGTTTCTCCTGCATGGGTTATGAAATCGCCGGTGGCTGGGGCGCGAAAATCGCCAACCCGGACAACGACGTGGTGGTGCTGGTGGGCGACGGTTCCTACCTGATCCAGAACTCTGACGTCTACTCATCCGTGCTGAGCGGCAACAAGATGATTGTGGTGGTGTGTGATAACGGCGGTTTCGCGGTCATCAACAAACTGCAAAACAACACAGGTAACGAGTCGTTCAACAACCTGCTCGAAGACTGCCGCCGCCCAGACGGTGAAGTCGCCCGCGTCGACTTCGCCAAACATGCCGAAGCGCAAGGCGCGATCAGCGAGAAGCTGAGCTCGATTGACGAATTTGACGCTGCATTCCAGCGCGCAAAAGAAGCCGACCGTACCTACGTCATCGTGGTGGACATTGACCCTGTCTCTCCGGCGGCCTGGTCGAAATGTGATTGCTGGTGGGAAGTGGGTCTGCCACAAGTCACCCGCAATGAGCACACTGCCCAGAAAGCGGCAGAGTGGGAAGAAGGCCGTGCGACCCAGCGTCGTGGCGTGTAACCAACAGCATTCAAATCCAATTTAAAACACTTTGTGATGGGTTTTCGCTGAAAGCCCTTTAAGGAGCCTTACATGTTTAATGAAGAACGTCGTTTTGAACAACCTCTGCGCTGGGCAATGGTCGGTGGCGGTCGTGGCAGCCAGATTGGTTACTCTCACCGCAATGCGGCACTGCGTGACGGCTTGTTCCAACTGGTCGCTGGCGCGTTTGACCTGAATGCAGACCGCTGTCGTGAGTTCGGCATCAACCTGGGTCTGGATGCAGACCGCTGCTACGCCAACTACAAAGAGATGTTCGAGAAAGAAGCGCAGCGTCCGGACGGCATCCAGGCTGTGTCTATCGCCACACCAAACTCCACCCACTACGAAATCTGTAAAGCGGCGCTGGAAGCCAACCTGCACGTGGTGTGTGAAAAGCCAATTACCTTCACCACCGAAGAAGCGGAAGAGCTGAAAAGATTGTCTGCGGAGCGTAACCGCGTGATCGGCGTGATGTACGGCTACTCCGGTTTCCCAATGGTGCAGCAGGCACGTGAGATGGTGAAACGTGGTGATTTGGGTGAAATCCGCGTGGTGAACATGCAGTTCGCACACGGCTTCCACAACGAAGAATACGAGAAAAACGACCCAGGTCTGAAATGGCGTGTGAGCCCTGAAGTCTCAGGTCCAACTTACGTGCTGGGCGATATCGGTACCCACGCTTTCTATCTGTGTGAAGTGATGACAGGTCTGGAAGTGTCCCGTCTGTCCTGCATGCGTCAAAGCTTTATCCCTTCACGCGCACCGCTGGAAGATAACGCCCACGTCATGATGCAGTTTGAAGGTGGCGCAGTCGGCACCCTGTGGGCATCGGCGGTGAACGCTGGCTCTATGCACCAGCAGAAAATCCGCATTGTGGGTTCTAAAGCCTCTATCGAATGGTGGGATGAGTTCCCGAACCAGCTTCGCTACGAAGTGCAGGGCGAGCCACCACGCATTCTGGATCGCGGCATGGGTTACCTGTACCAGGATGCACCGGGCGTGGCAGCAAACCGCGTCGGCGGCGGCCATGCAGAAGGTTACTTCGAGTCATGGGCAAACCTGTACCACCGTTTTGCACTGGCATTTGATGCGGCTAACCGCGATGACCAGCAGGCGCTGGCGGAAATCTGGTTCCCGGGTATCGATGCGGGTATCGAAGGCGTCCGTCTGTGTGAGAAGTGTGTAGAGTCCGCTGACCAAAACGCGGCTTGGGTTGAATACAAGTAAAAGGGCAAGACGATGACAAACATTGCGCTACAACAAAATAGACCATTGGATGCCATCGTTTTAGGACGCGCGGGCGTAGATCTCTACGCCCGTGAATCCCAAACCGACATGGCAGACATCACTGGCTTCAACAAATTTGTCGGTGGTTCGGCGGCGAACATTGCCGTGGCGATCAACAAGCTTGGCGGCAAAGTCGGCTTTATCGGCTGTGTGGCGGAAGATGCCTTCGGCGATTACGTCAAACGCTACATGTCAGGCTTGGGCATTAACCTGGATGGCATGAAAACCGATGCCTCCGGCTCCCGCACTTCCGTGGCTTTCACGGAAATGAAGCCGAAAGATTGCACCGTGCTGATTTACCGCAACAACGCTTCTGACCTGACGATCACGCCAGAATCGATCAGCCCGAAATACATTGCCAGCGCCAAAGTGCTGGTGGTGACAGGGACGGCGCTTTCCGCCAGTCCAAGCCGTGAAGCCACGCTTCTGGCTATGCAACATGCACGTCGCAGCAACACCCGCGTGGTGCTGGATGTGGATTACCGCCCTTATTCATGGCGCACCGATGTCGATGCGTCAATCTACTACGGCATCGCTGCCAGCCTGGCAGACATCGTGATCGGTAACCGCGAAGAGTTCGACATGATGGAAACCGTGATTGCCCCTGGCAATACCAACGATGATGAAACCGCAGCCCGTTTCCTTGGTGGAAACACTCAGGTGGTGGTTATCAAAGCCGGTGAGCTGGGTTCTAAAGTCTACTGCCAGGACGGCCACAAGTTCGAGCAAGGCATCTTCCGCGTAGAAGCCAACAAGCCATTCGGCTCGGGCGACTCGTTTGCGGGCGGCCTGATTTGGACGCTCACCCACGGTGGTTCACTGGAAGAAGGCGTGCGTAACGGCACAGCGGCAGCGGCGATTAACGTCAGTGGTCACAGCTGCACCGAGGCCATGCCAACTAAAGAACAATTGTTCGATTTTATAGAAGTTCGTAGCTAGCGCGCCCCCGTCGGAATACCGACAGCGGCGGACTTGGCTTCCCGGGCCAGTACGCACTTGAAAGGACATTCATTGCAACGCGTACACACCATCGTGGCCCGGTATTTTATTCAGCGTAAAGAAATGGAAAGCAATCTGCCCGGATGAGAGGCCGGGCATTGAGGAGTAAAACATGGGTAAACATATTCCCCCGTATGACAACAAGAACGAAGCGATTATTGGCGTAAACGATGAAGTGACCCCACTGTGTTACTTCAACCAGGTTCATCTCAAGCAAGGCGAAACGTTCGGGCACGAAGTGGAAGGCTACGAAACCGTGATCGTTCTTGCCGGGGGAACATGTGCCATCACAGTCACGAAGGACGGTGTGAGCGAGACGTTCGACAACATCGGCCAGCGTAAATCGGTGTGGGAAGGTAACCCAGAAGCGGTATATGTACCGGTCGGCCATGCGGCCACCATCACCTGCGTCAGCGACAATGCCGACATCATGATCGCCGGCGGCAAGTTCGACGTGTCGCTAACCCCATTCTGTGTGCGTCAAGATAACGTGGATATCGTCCAGTACGGCTCTGACGACACCAAAACCCACCGCAAGATCAAGCATGTTCTCGGCCAATCGAATGCTGACCAGCGCGGCCGCCTGCTGGTGAGTGAACTCTTTACTGTGGGCGCGGGCGGTTGGTCTGGTTTCCCGCCCCACAAGCACGATGAAGACAGGGTAAAAGAAGACGGCAGCAGAGAAACCCTTTACGAGGAAGTTTACCAGTTCCGCTTTAACCCAGATTTCGGCTTCGGTGCCCAGTTCCTGTATGAGCATGAAGATGACTTTGGCCCTGTGTACCACGTGCGTACGGGATCGGTTATCGCTATCGACAAAGGCTATCACCCCAGCGTGGCAGCGCCGGGATACGAGATGTACTACTTCACCATTATCGTGGGTAAAACATCCAAATCACTGGTTCAGCACTTTGACCCGCACCACGAGTATCAGGTCGAGACCATCCCCGGTATCAAAGACATGATTGCCAAGTTCAAATAGGAGAAGGGAAGATGCTAGTAAACCTCAATGCGTTATTGCCCGACGCGGCAGCGTCCAGCTACTCTGTGCCTTGCTTCAATGTCTTTGGTTATGAAGATGCGCTGGCGGTGGTGACCGCAGCGGAAGAAACCAACCGCCCGGTTATCCTGGCCTGCAATAAGGATGTGGTGGACTTCTACGGTGTGGAAACCGCGGCCGCCATGTTCCTGAACCTGGCGCAGAATGCGAGCGTGCCTGTGGTACTGCACCTTGACCACACCTACGAAGAAGAGATTGTCTTCCGTGCCTTGAAAGCCGGTTTCAGTTCAGTGATGTTCGACGGCTCCCAATTGCCGTTGGAAGACAATATTGCCCGCACGCGCGCCGTGGTGAAAGTGGCCCATGCGCTGGGCGCGTCAGTGGAAGGGGAAATTGGTTCTGTGCCTTATGAGGAAGGGCGAGATCACATCAAATCTATCTACACCGAACCGGAAGAAGCGGCGCGTTTTGCTGAAGAGAGTGGAGTGGATTGTGTGGCGGTTTCCGTCGGCAATGTGCATCGCCTGACCGCACCAACCAGCACCATTGACTTTGCGCGTCTGGATCGCATTGCCGGTCTGGTAGAGGTTCCTCTGGTGATCCACGGTACCAGCGGCATCCGCGATGAAGACATGATGGAATTGAAGCGCACCCGCGTCTCCAAGTTCAATATTGGTACCTGTCTGCGTCAGGCGCTGGGCAACTCCCTGCGCGAAAACATGCAGTCAGAGCCAAACAAGTTCGACCGCATCTATTTCATGCAAAAAGCCATCGAGGCCGTGAAGCAGGAAGCGATCCGCAACATCAAATTATTGTCGTAAACGCGCTGTAATACGCGAAAATGGCTGAATGGCGACTGTTTGCTTGCTTTACAATGTGATAGTGAAGTATATCAGCCAGTCGCCAGTGACTGAGCGCCCGTTGAAAGAGTGAATACCCATGGATATCAATACGTCCCCTCCTGCCGATTTAGATACCTTGCGCGAAACGATTGTGAAGCGCTATGACAGCCTGAGCAGCCGTCTGCAACAAGTCGCGGATTTTGTCGGTGACCAGCCGATGACGGTTGCGGTTGAGAACATGGCGAATATCGCCAAACAAGCCGGGGTGCCACTTTCCACACTCAGCCGCTTTTCCAATGCGTTCGGTTTCGATGGTTTTTCGTCCATGCAGTCACTGTTTAAAGAGCAGTACCTGACAAGGCCGCGGGACTACAAAGAGCGTATTCGTAAAGCCCGTGAAAACCACGATATCGCTCAGGATTCGCCGCAGGCGATTTTCCATGATTTCGGGATGGCCAATATCGAATCGATGGAGCGCATGCAGTGCTCGGTTTCGCCTTCCAAGCTCGAACGTGCCGTCGCCTTGATGAACGATGCCGATACCATTTATATCCAGGGCACCCGTCGCGCTTATCCGGTGGCGTTCTACCTTTGGTATGCGCTGATGAAGTCGGATAAAAACGTGGTCTTACTCGACGATCACGGTGGCATGCTGACGCCGCTGACAAAACGCATGAAGCCCAACGATCTGCTGTTTGCCATTACCTATGCACCATACGCGGCTGAAACCAGTGATATCGTTGAATATGCCTGTAAAAACAATATTCCCACCGTGTGCATTACCGACAACCAAATGGCACCGCACTGCGGATCAATGGAAGTGTGCTTTGAAGTACAGGAAGGTGAGCTGATGGGATTCCGTTCCCTGAGCAGCTCCATGTACCTCGCCCAATCCCTCGCAGTTGCGCTTATTTCCTATGAGATGAAATAGTTAAGCAGCCATTCACAAACAAACAGAATGCCAATAAAAAGCGCCTCAATCGAGGCGTTTTTGCTTATTTCGGGGGGAGTCATGCCCTCAGGAAGGGGTGTTGCGCTTAAGCGATAAGCTGACGCTAATCAGTAAAATCAAAGGGTCGCATCAGCGGCCCTTTTTGCTGTCTTTTGGAAGCACTTGGAATTTTGGTTCCTTCCCATTTCCAAGGGGAAGGTTAGGATGTGGCAAAACCCCCATCTAACTTCCCCCTTGAAAATGGGGAAGGACTTAGAGCCAAAGAGCCAAACCATCTAGAGACAAGAGACATCAGCGTTCTCTTGAAATAAAAAATCCACGGTTTTTGCCGTGGATTTTGGTCTTAGCCTTTCGGCTCAAATTTATGCTTTAGAATATAAGCAGGGCGCGCCTTCCGGGCGTGTTTTGAAGCGACGGTGCAGCCACATATATTGCTCCGGTGCCGCCATGATCAATTTTTCAATCAGCTTGTTGGTGTAAACCGCAGCTGAATGCTCACACTCTTTCGGGTAGCCCTCTTGAGGCGGCAAGATTGTCAGCGTGTAGTGGCCTTTCTTATCCCGAACCATGGTATACGGGACAATCGCACAATCAGAGGCATTTACCAGCAAACTGGTTCCTGTGGTTGTGCAGGCTTGCTCTACCGCAAACAAAGGGGCAAAGGTAGAACGACGCAGGCCATAGTCATGGTCAGGCGCATACAAAACCCGTGCGCCGGACTTCAACGCCTTAATCATGCCTTTCACGTCTTTCCTGTCGATTAACGTTCTGTTGGAACGCGAGCGCCCTTTGTACTGAAAGTAATCAAAACACGGGTTGTTGTTGGGTCTGTAGACGCCACTTCCTGATTTTTTAATGCCGAAAGCGCGCGCGCTAAGCTCAATATGCAGCGAGTGAATCGCCAGCATCAGCGCGCCTTGACCGGTTTTTTCCAGCGCATCCAAATGCTCCATACCAACGACGGTAACGTGTTTGCACACACGGGCATCAGACCAGAACCAGGCCATTGCAGTTTCAAATAATGCGATGCCTGAGTTGTCGATATTCTCTTTAACAAAGGCGTCTTTCTCTTCTTCGCTCATGTCAGGGAAGCAAAGAGTGAGGTTGCGACGGATGGTGTGGACTCGTTTTTCCATTCGTCCAAGCACCAAACGGCCAAAGACCTTGCCTAACGCCATTTGACATCTCAACGGCAGTAAGCTGAGCAAATACATGATGGCTATCAATAGCAATGTCATCCAGTATCTAGGAAGAAGGAAATGTAACCTGAAAGAAGGGGTATTGTTTGCCATGCAGTATGTAGTAAACCGAATAAAAAGGGTGCGGATTGTATTAGTAAAACATCGAGAGCAAAAGGATTAGTCGCACCTATGTTTGCAATGGGGGAAACAATGCGTGGCAGGCAGTATTTTCATGATGTTGTGCTGACATTTCTGACATAGGGTTAACGTGTTGAACTCAACGGAGTGTGATGCGGATTGATGAGCTTGAGTTCGCGCACTTTAAATAAAAAATCCACGGGTTTCCCCGTGGATTTTTCGTTATAGCGCGTTATTAACGATAACTGAACTGACCATGTCCGCTTGAGAATACCCAGCGGTTGCCGTTAGACCAGAACACCTCAGGCTGCTGAACACATTGTCCACCAGCGTTTACAAAACCTGCGCCATACCACTCGCCACCACGAGTTAATGCACACAAGTTAGCATCGCTATCCGGGAGCGCTTTTACGCGTTCGCCTACTTGCTCGCGGTTATTGAGTGACAGCCATTCAAACTGGTTTAGTGGTGAAAGCACTGGGCGTTCTCCTTCGCTGTCTCGAACTGTGATGTCATCACCGCCCGAACATTGGAAGTCACCGTTGCCTAAGTCTTCAACGAAACCGTGCAGTATTTTTTGAGTGCCGTTAACTGTCATTTGCAGACGACATAGGTACGGGTAGTCATTTCCCACGCGTAAGGTTGCCAGTGCTCTTTTATCTAACTTGCTAAGTTTTTCGGGTGAGAAGCTCTCGCTGTGCGCAAACCATCCGCTAGGTAATGCAGATTCAAAGTCGCTGTAACCATATTCTTGGCCGATGATAACAGGACCCACTAAATCCGCTACGGCTGGATTACGCGGTGTGACTAGCGTATCCAATGTGCTTTCTTCTCCTGAACTTGACGAACAGCTTATCGTCAGACGTTCAGGGTGGTGGTCGCCCGCAATATTAAGATGGAACTTGTTACTTTCATTGGCGTTATAGCGAGAGCTTGCCAGCGCGATGTGTTGTTCAGAACCATCTTCAAAGTCGATAGTGAGACGGCACTGCTTCTGAGACTCAAGCTGATATTGAATAACACCACCTTGATGGGATGCGTATGTCCAGTTCGCACCGTTAGTATGTTTCACACCATCGATTTGACGGCATTTACCACCATCAATAAAGCCCGCACCATCATGACTTGTGCCAGATTTATCCAGGCTACACAGAGCTTTCTCGCCGAGCGCTTCGGTCGGGCGATAGGTCACATTGCCTAACAGTTCGCCTTTGCTGGCAAGCAATTGATAATTCAAGACCTGAGAGATTGGCAGTTCGCGTTTTCCATTTACCGACCAGTACATTTCTGGAGTGGTGCGACAAACGTTATTTGCGCTGTCTTCAAAGCCGACAAAGTTAGCTTGTTCGCCATTGGCGTTGGTGTAGCTGAACTGACAAAGAGGAAGCGACTCACCATCCACTTTGAGTGTTTGCCAAACGCTGCTGAAACGATCAGCGCTACTCAGGTCATTGATGTGTTGCCATCCCTCGAGTTGTGTGTTGACTACCGTCGGCTCTGGCAAGGAGTGCAAATTACCGTAGTTAGAATAGATAAGTGGGTAAATCTGGCTCGCATGCTGCTCTGCTGGGTCATAGAAGCCCAGAACCGTAATTACCGGCACGCCTTTTTCCAGCGGTTTGGCAAAGTTGGTTTCAACTTCAACGTATTGCTGCGCTTGGTGGTCCCAGCGCGAGTAACCGGTACTGCTGTTCATATCCAGGTTGTTGGATTTGTTAAACCAGTCTTGAGTGATGCGTGCACCTTTAGGGTGCTCCAACGTGTAGTAGCTAATCAAGCCTGTACGCTGATTCTCTCCTCCCGCCATCGCATCCAACATGAACGGGTATTCGCCCGCAAATGGCTCAACCGCATCTTCCTGACCTTGTGGAACTGTGGTTACCGTAGGTGCTTTCTTCCAGCGCAGGCTGCCGATAAAGCGGTTGTAACGCGCATCCCAACCCCAACCGGATTCCATATCATGGATCGAAGACCAGCTTGGGTAGTGGCTACGGCCAAAGTTGTGTGCTAGCTCGTGTGACCACTCGTTACCTCGGGTGTTGTCCAGGGTCACAATACCTCCGCCGCCACTGCCGCCGTGCTGAACCATTTTGGTTGAAATGATGCCGGTTTCTTTGTCTTTCGCCAGATAAACACCACGGCTGTTGTGTGCCGTAATGTGGCTGAATGGTCGCGGCCAGCTGGTATTGCTCCCGGCGGTATCTGTCACACCGAAGTTGGCGTTGTTGATACCGACAGAAAAGAGGCGTTTACCGATAAACTCTCGCATGTCACCGCCAAGCCAGCCAGGGTTTTCATCTTCACTGGCTTTGGTGTAGATCTTACCGTTTGGCAGGGTGATTTTTTTCAGATGCACCGGCGTGTAGTCCGCCATGATCATCTTGGAGACCGGGATTTTCTGGAAGTAGTCCGTCGCCAGCTCAGCCATGTTATCAATCATGTAGTAGCGATCGCGCGGCTCAACCAACATGCCGATATCGATGTTCTGGATGATCATTTCCGGTGCACCACCAAATACCAGCATGTCGCTGGTCAGGTCACCTTCACGGCCTTGGTTATCGCTGAAACGCAGAGACAGGCCCGGTTTCATCCATTCCCAGCTCAGTGGGAAGCTCCAAGCATGGTGTGAGTAAACCACTTTCGGGCGGCCATTGTCAGGCTGGTCAGTGTCTGCCAAAGCACTTGGTGGTGTCATGGCAAAGCGACCCATGCTGACGCCGTCTACTTCAACATCAACCCACAGTTGGTTAACGTTGCGTTGTGACGGGGTCACCAGCAGTTGTGCTTCACGGGACACCACTAGGTTTGGATGGCTCAACTCGTCGTTGCCGTAGCCACTGACGCTGGTGTGGGTTTGCGCGAAGTTAACGTGCGCGCGCAGGTTGCCCGCCAGGTGGTTTTCTGCCTGACGGCTGTCGTTAAAGCCTAAACGCGACGGCAAAGTGGTGAAGGAGAATGTTTCTTTGTCGCAATCCAGCATATTGCAGGCGGTCAGCTCAACCTCATAGGTCGTCGCTGGTTCAAGATCACCAATATAGAAGCCTGAAGACATCGCTTTGTAGTTGAAGGTGATTGGTGATTCACCTTCAGGGCGCACAGTCAGCGCAATGTTGTACTCGGTTTCGCCGCTGTCGTCGTTCCATGCCAGTTGCACACCAACGTCAGACAGTGAAGCTGCCTGAAGCTCAGTGATGTTTGGCTGACTCAGCGAACCACAATCTGAGGTGACGGTTTGCAATACGCGCTCGCTTTCCCAGATAAAGCTGCCGTCTGGACGCTGTGAACCACGTGCTGCAGGGATGTATTGGAAGAAACAACCGGTTTCATCTGGGTTCAGCACGCCATTTTCGCGGTTGATCAGGAAGAAACCGCCGCGTTCAGACAAAAATTCCCAATCATTGCTGACAAATGGGAATGCAGTTGTGTATCTGCCATCTGCATTGTTGAGTGGAAAACGTGGGTAGTTTTCGTGGTTCAGTGAATAGGTTTTACCTTGATAGTTGAGGTAGCGGTCACCGTCTTTTTCAAAGGTGTTGTTTTCATCCATCGCCAGTTGCTGCATCACTTGCAGTTGGGCTTGGATTTGGCTGCTCATGTCTGACAATGTTGTGTTGTCAGCCAAAACTGACTGGCTAAACAGCGCGGAGCTGATCAGCACCGCCAAAGGCGATATTTTCATAGGTTACCCTTGTCTATATGGTTGAATTTTAGACGTTATTTCAGGGTTATTTTGATGTGTGTCGCAATAATAAGAACCTATGAAAATGCTATTTAGCGATCTTGATGCAGAAATATTTGTTCATTTGGTGATTTTGTTGCCAGTTTATTAGGCAATTGGTTATTAAAAAATCAGGATTACAAAGAGGTACAAGTAACCAAAAGAAAAAAGAGGCAACCCAAAGGCTGCCTCTATTGCTGATTTTAGGGTGAGGGGTTAGCGGGTTTTCCCCAGCTTCATCCAAGTGTCCACCACGGTGTCTGGATTGAGGGAAACAGAGCTGATGCCCTGATCCATCAGCCACTGCGCGAGGTCGTCATGGTCTGATGGTCCCTGACCACAGATACCGACGTATTTGCCTGCGCGCGTCGCTGCATCAATCGCCATCTTCAGCATGGCTTTGACCGCAGGGTTACGCTCATCAAACAGGTGCGCAACGTCACCCGAATCACGGTCAAGGCCGAGGGTTAGCTGGGTCATGTCGTTGGAGCCGATGGAGAATCCGTCGAAGTACTTGAGGAAATCATCCGCCAGTACGGCATTCGACGGCAGCTCGCACATCATGATGACTTTCAGTCCTTGCTCGCCGCGGCGTAAGTTGAACTTCGCCAGCAGGTCGCTCACTTCTGCCGCTTCACCCGTTGTGCGGACAAACGGGATCATCACTTCAACGTTTTTCAGCCCCATTTCGTTGCGCACACGCTTAATTGCCTGCGTTTCCAGTTCGAAGCAATCTTCAAACACCGGGGAGATGTAGCGGGAAGCACCACGGAAGCCCAGCATCGGGTTTTCTTCGTGTGGCTCAAACGCCTTACCGCCCAGCAGGTTGCTGTATTCGTTCGATTTAAAATCGGACATACGCACAATCACGCGCTTCGGCCAGAAAGCCGCTGCAATGGTGGCGATCCCTTCAGTCAGTTTGCTGACATAGAAATCGACCGGATCCTTGTAACCACGAATGCGCTCTTGGATAGCCGCCTGCAACAACTCGTCCTGCTGATCAAAATTCAGCAGCGCTTTCGGGTGGATGCCGATCATCTTGTTGATGATAAATTCCAGACGCGCCAGCCCGACACCTTCGTTCGGGATTTGGGCGAAGTCGAACGCGCGGTCAGGGTTACCGACGTTCATCATCACTTTGGTTGGCAGCATCGGAAGTTCATCGACGGCAGTCTGGCGCACTTCAAAGTCTAGCTTGCCTTCGTAGACATACCCGGTTTCGCCTTCTGCGCAGGAAACGGTGACTTCCGCGCCGTCGGTCAGGCTGCTGGTGGCATCACCACAACCGACAATGGCGGGAATACCCAGCTCACGGGCGATAATTGCTGCGTGACAGGTACGGCCGCCGCGGTTGGTGACAATCGCAGAGGCTTTTTTCATTACCGGTTCCCAGTCCGGGTCGGTCATGTCTGTGACCAGCACATCGCCTTCCTGCACCAGTGACATTTCATCCAGCGATGCCACCAAACGCACAGGGCCATTGCCGATACGCTGACCAATGGCACGGCCTTCGACCAGCACACCGGCTTTGCTGCTCAGCTCATAACGTTCAATGACATTGGATTGTTTTTGCGAACACACGGTTTCCGGACGCGCCTGCACGATGTAGAGCTTGCCGTCGATACCGTCTTTCGCCCACTCAATGTCCATCGGACGCTGGTAATGTTTCTCGATGATCATTGCCTGCTTAGCCAGTTCAGCAATTTCTTCATCATTAAGAGAGAACTGGTTGCGCTCTTCGTCTGAGGTATCGACGATTTCCACCTGCTTGCCGATCACCTGGCTGTCGGCGTAAATCATCTTGATCAGTTTGGATCCAAAGGTGCGCTTGACGATCGCAGGGTGACCGGCTTCCAGCAGGGGTTTGTGCACATAGAACTCGTCAGGGTTTACTGCGCCCTGAACCACCATTTCACCCAGACCCCAGGCAGAGGTAATAAACACCACCTGATCGAAACCGGATTCGGTATCCAGGGTGAACATTACGCCGGATGAGGCCTGATCCGAACGCACCATGCGCTGGATACCAGCAGAAAGGGAAATACCACGGTGGTCAAAACCCTGGTGAACGCGGTAGGAAATGGCGCGGTCATTAAACAGGGAGGCAAAAACATGCTTGGTGGCTTCCAGCACGGCATCAATGCCTTTTACATTGAGGAAGGTTTCTTGCTGACCGGCGAAAGAGGCGTCTGGCAAATCTTCCGCGGTGGCTGAGGAACGCACAGCCACAGACAACGCATCGTTGCCGTCGACCAGTTTTTCATAGTTTTCTCGGATATCCTGTTCCAAATCCGCCGGGAAGGGGGCATCAAGCACCCATTGGCGGATAGTGGAACCGGCTTTACGTAGGGCTTCAACATCTTCAATATCCAGTTCGTCGAGCACCGTATGAATGCGGTCATCCAGCCCTTCGTAGTCAAGGAACTGGTTAAACGCATAAGAGGTGGTCGCAAACCCGTTTGGCACCGAAACGCCCGCGTTAGCGAGGTTGGAAACCATTTCGCCAAGGGAGGCATTTTTCCCGCCTACCTTGTCGACATCTTCCATGGACAGGGTATCGAACCAGAGTGTGTTCTTTTGCATGTCTATCTCCAGAAACATTGCAGCTTTACATTTTTGATTTGGCAGCTAGAACGTCACACGCTTATCTCGAAAAGTGTCAAAGCTGTGGCAACGTTAATAGCTTGCTGGGTGTTGTTATTGTTATGTTGGTAATCGTAATCAAATTTGATGGAAACCTTAACTACTGATGCAAAGTGAACTTCAAAGTCGAGACGTCTTCTATGTTTCGGATGGGACAGCCATCACATGTGAAACATTGGGCCATGTTGTACTGGGGCAGTTTTCCTTTCTCCCGAACGAAAAAACCTTTCCGTTTGTGGAAACGGACGACAAGCTCGATGACCTGCTCAAACACATCCAGCACTCCTACGAAAAGCATGGGATTAAGCCACTGGTGTTTTTTTCGCTGGTGATCCCGCACATGCGTGAACGTATGCTGCAAGCGCCGGCACACTGTTACGACGTGCTGGAAAGCATTGTCCAGCGTGTTGCCGAAGACACCCAGATGGCGCCGACCCCCAAACTCCAGCGTTCACGCAGTGTGAGCAAAGACTCGGATACCTATTTCAACCGTATCTCCGCCATTGAATACACTTTGGCGCACGATGATGGCATTTCGCTGAAAGATCTCAACAGTGCCGATATCATCCTGCTCGGGGTTTCCCGCAGTGGAAAAACGCCGACCAGCCTGTATATGGCGATGCAGTTTGGCCTTCGCGTGGTCAATTACCCCTTTATCGCCGAAGACATGAAAATGCTTCGCCTGCTGCCGGAATTTGAGTTCCATCGCCATAAGCTGTTTGGCCTGACCATCGAACCGGAGCGGCTGACACAAATCCGTGAAAACCGCCTTTCTGGCAGTGAATACGCCAGCAGCGAACAGTGCGAGCAGGAGGTGGCGACGATTGAAGCTTTGTTCCGCCGCGAGGCGATCCCGTACATCAACACATCGTCACTGTCTGTCGAAGAAATCACAACCCGAATTTTTGAAAGAACTGGCCTGAAGCGGCGTCTCGTGTAGCGTTATCAAAGATAAAAAAGGAGCGGCACAAAGCCGCTCTTTTCTTCAAGGTTTCAACATCAGTGCGTCGGTCATTTTCAGCCCGTAAATCGCCAGCATGCCCAGCGCACCGGCAAACAGCAGGTAGTAGATTGTCGGCAACACGGTTTTACGCAGGGTTGCACCTTCACGCCCCAACAGGCCAACCGTTGCAGATGCGGCGACCACGTTATGGATAGCAATCATGTTACCTGCCGCAGCACCTACCGCCTGCAGCGCCACAATCACCACACTTGAGATGGTCAGGGTCTGTGCCACTTCAAACTGGAACTGGCTGAACATCATGTTCGATACCGTGTTGGAGCCAGCAATGAAGGCTCCCAGCGCTCCGATTGCTGCGCTCAGCATCGGGAAGGCATCACCTACCAGACCTGAGGCAAAATTGGCGGTGGTGACGGGCATACTCGCCAGATCGGCGCCATTCACACCAGAGTTAATGAAAATCCGCACCATTGGGATGGTAAACACCAGCACGAAGCCTGCGCCAATCAGGGTTTTGGTGGATTCCCCCAAAGCCTTCGCCATGGGTTTGATGCTCCGCGCTTGCGCAAATGTGGCGATAAGCGCAACAAAAACCAGAATACCGCCGGGCAGGTAAAGGGGTTGGATGGACGTGCTGACCCCTTCTTCACCCAGAATGTTGGCGAAAGAGAGATTGACGCCAAGGAGCATGGATTTGAAATCGGCACTCACACGGCTGGCAACCAGGATCACCGCGAGCAGAACATAAGGCGCCCATGCCAGAACCAGACTCAGCGGCTTGTCCTTGGCTTCGCTCAAATCCATTTTCAGTGAGCCCAGCCATTCAACCGGCCATTCATTTTCCGCCGGGAAATCCCACTTGGTTTTCGGCACCAGAAAGCCTTTCTTCGCCGCAGTCACGACCAGCGCCAGACCAATCAGGCCGCCAATCAATGAAGGGAATTCAGGGCCAAGGAATACGCCGGTGAGGGCGTAAGGCACGGTGAAGGCAATACCGGCAAAAAGCGCAAAGGGGAAGATGTCCAAGCCTTCGGTCCAGCTTTTGTTTTTGCCAAAGAAACGGGTCAGCATCATCGCCATCAGTACAGGCATAAGCACACCCACGGTGGCATGGATAATCGCCACGCTAGAGGTGATGTGCTGTAGGTAGGCATCCCAGTTTGAGCCATTGGCAATCAATGCTTCGCCGATGTTGTGGGTATCCAGTCCTTTGTTCACGCCAACGATAATCGGCGTACCGACCGCGCCAAAGGAAACAGGCGTGGATTGGATCATCATGCCCATCAACACCGCCGCCATTGCAGGGAAACCAATGGCGACCAGCAGTGGGGCGGCAATCGCGGCGGGGGTGCCAAACCCTGATGCACCTTCGATAAAGGAACCAAAACACCACGCGATGATAATGGCCTGAACCCGACGGTCTGGTGAGATATTGGTAAAGCCGTTACGGATAGTGGTGATAGCGCCGGTATGCTTTAGGGTGTTAAGCAGGAATATCGCACCAAACACAATCCAGAGCACAGCGACGGTAATGCCAAGCCCTTGAAGGATTGACGCAACAACGCGGTTGGTGGACATATCCCACAAACCAATGGCAATGGCGACGGTTAAACCAAAGGCGACAGGCATGGCTTTCTTGGCAGGCCAGTTAAGGCCGACGAGTAAAATAGCGGCCACCACGATAGGCGCGAAGGCGGCGAGTGCAAGTAGGGTGTCATTCATTCAGAACTTCCTTTTCCGTGAGCGGAACAGCATGTCAGTGACAGACTCTGCGAGGGCAGGTAGTCAGCGACTTGGCTAGCGCTATCCATGTAGCGATATTGTTATTTTGGCGTGAATGTACTGCTTTATTTTTTGTGGATATAGAGAAATAATGAAATACATTGTTTCTGTAATTGGTTAAATAAAATGCGCGCAGATGATCTGATCCTGTTCTCGCAGGTCGTTGAATTGGGAAGCTTCAGTAAGGCGGCGGAGCAAAATGACCTGACAAACTCTGTAGTTAGCAAGCGTGTCGCGCGATTGGAAGAGGAGCTTGGTGTTCAGCTTCTTTACCGCACAACCCGCAGACTGACGTTGACGGAGGCTGGTAAGGCGCTACTGCAAGGTGCGAAAAATGTGAAGCAAGCCACCCAGGAGGCGGTGGACTCTGTCGTTGGGTTTGGGGAGAACATCACAGGCCATATCAAGATGTCGGTGCCGACCATTTCCGGGGATTTGGTGCTGGCGGATGCGGTGGCAGAGTTTTGTTGTCAGCATCCCGGCCTTTCTGTCGACATGTCCATGGATAACCGTTTCGTCGATTTGGTGGAAGGGGGATACGATCTGGTTATCCGCACCGGTTACCTTGAAGATTCCAGCCTGATCGCGCGCCATATCCTCGACTCGCAATGGATAGTGTGTGCGTCTCCCTCTTACATCGCTAAATACGGCAGGCCCACATCACCGGAGTCGCTGGTGGAACACAACTGCCTGCGATATGCCTACCAATCTACCGGCGCATCCGAGTGGGAGTTTAAAGGCAAAAACGGCAACTATATCGTCAAAGTTGAGGGTAATTACTCTACCGATAACGCCGCCGGACTTCGCAAAGCCACGCTCGGCGGCCATGGGATTGCCTATGTGCCAACCTGCCTTGTATACCATGACCTTCGTAAAGGCGATCTTGTCGATCTACTGCCGGATCAGGTGGGTAAAAATCTTGGCATCTACGCTGTATACCCCTTCACCCGCCAGCCGCCGACCAAGGTAAAAATGCTGATTGAGCACATCAGAAATCGTTATTTGGAAATTGCGCATTATTTTTAATTTTTGATTTTTCAATGCTTCCCCTTTGCGTATATTTCACCTAACCAAATGAAATTCATGGATATGTTTTATTTCATGGTCGTTTTGTAATGGTCATTTAAATGTCCTTGCTGCTATGTGCTGGATTTTCACTTTTTAGTGGCGGGATTTGTTTTGGGGTTGTAAATGAATTCAAAGTCCATATCGGCATTTTTTGCGGAAAACCTGAATGCACCACTGGCGAATGTGCAGTGGTCTTGGGGTGCTGAAAACGAAAAGGGTGTTTATCTTCGTATCTGGGCGATTGAAGTCGATGGAAACGAAGGGTTGGTATGTAAGTATTCAGCGGGTGATAGCCGTCTTGGTCAGAAAGAAAGACTGCGACATATCAAAGAGATTGAACAGGGAAAGCTTGGCTATGTAGTAGTGCTTACTGAAGGTTCCCAGCCGGAAGGGGGCACTTGGCGCATTGAGAAGTACGAAGAGTGTATCTACCCGATCTAGGGCTTTTCCAAAAAAGAAAATGGCGATATTTACGCCATCATAGATTTTGAAACGCCTATCTATCCAGATTTGATTGGCAGCAACGTAGATTTTGAAGCCATAAAAGCGGCTGCTGGCCAGAACAAAAAGTCGTTGGACATCTACGTGAAAGCGGTTGAAGAGTACAGCTGGCAACCAACCAAACTGGATGAGGGAAATGGCATCATTTTCTTTGTCAGCAAGGATGGCACGAAAAAAGCTCAACTCAATATTGCTGCGGCAAAATGGGTTCGCTGACAAATGATGAATGCCTAAAAACATTACTTCTGAATGAACAAGTAAAAAGGGAAGCCTCAGTGCTTCCCTTGTTTTTGACTACATAACCAAAGCGTCAATTTGCCTTAGCTCTGAAACGGCGGATCAGTATTTCAGCTGGTAGTTGAGGGTGTAGGTGCGTCCGCGTCCTTTGTAATCAAACATTTCTGCCGGGCCATAATAGCTGTACCAGCCTTTGGCGCGTTGCCCCCACACCGTGGTGTAGTCTTCGTTCAGCAGGTTTTGAATACCAAAGCCGAGGCTTCCTTTCGGCAGGTTTACGCTGCCGATCAGGTCAAACACGCTGTACCCGTCAATGTTTCCATCGTTATCATCTTCCAAATCAAACAGGGTTTGGCTCTGGAGTTTGAGTGCGTAATCTTCTTCGTACCAGCCCACCCAGGCACCTGCTTTGGAAGCGCTGGCATAATTGACCGACATTTTCGACCAGTTGCCTTCGCTATCCTGCTCTTTCGAATCAACCCAATGTCCTGTGATACCTGTCTGCAGGTTATCGGTGAGCCAGTATGCGACCTCCGCCTCAATGCCGTAGATGCGCTTTTTGGCGTCATTGATATCGATATTCAGGGTTTTCTTGTTGTACTTCAGCGTTTTGTCAGACTCTGAAATATACGCGGCCGCTTGCCAGCTAAGCGCGTCCAGTTGTTGGCGTGCACCTATCTCGATGCTGTTGGTTTTAATGCCCTGCATCTTAGAATTTGCAACGTTAATGCTGTCTGTCAGGGTGTAATGGCCGTTGGCATCGGCAGCGCTGTAGCTGCCCTGTCCATAGTATTTTGCCGGATCGGCAAGATCGAAGCCCTGGGATAGGTTTGCCCAAACCTGAGCGTTTTTAGAAAGCTTGTATACCGTTCCCAGATTGAAAAGGCCAACGGTGTAATCGGTTGTCCCGCCGGGAACGGCATCAGCTGATGAGCCATTGCCCAGTGCAATTTTTTGCTGGATTGAAGCGGCAACAAAGTCGTCGATACTGTTTTGCATCCACTGATAGCGGTACCCGCCTGACAGTGACCAGTCATCCGTCAGCTGATAATCCGCCTGGATGAAGCCAGCGATTGAAGCGACTTCCGTGCCGGGGTAACGCCCGATCACTGCATCGGTTTTGTTTATCAGCCCGCCACTTTGGTAGCTCAGGCTGCGGTCAAACAGCGCCTGATTGGAACTGAGTTTATCCAGATAGCTGTCGATACCGTAGGTGACGGTGAGGTTTTCCGTTGATGTAACCATGGCGGCGCGAAGGCTGAGTACATCCGTATTCTGTTCGGATGCCGCAAGGTAAGAACCGTAAATAAATGGGATAAACGAGAATTCCTCTCGACGGAAAGACGCCTGCACGAACAGATCCTGCCCCAGTACATCGCTGTGGTGGTAGCTGGCATTCAGCATTAACCGCTCTGTACCGCCCTGTCTGTCGGAGCTGAAACCTTTTCGGGTTTCAATCAAACTCGTATCGGCGGGATTGCCGGTGATGTTGTTGGGGGCACCGGCAAGGTTTTCTCCAAAATAAATGCCGTATGGGCTGTCTTGCTTGCTGGAATAATACTGAGCCAGCAGTTGAATACTCTGGTTGTCATCCTGTGTGATAGTGAGGGTGCCGAGCAGATCCACCACTTCGTTGAATTGCAGCGAGCCTTGTGTGATATCAGGAACAATAATGTCTCCATCGGCATCAAATGCGCCTTTGTTTGCACCATAAACCACAGAGACGCGGCCATTTACGGTGTCATTACCGCCGCTGATTGACTGGGCGAGTTTGTAGTCAAAATCATCACTGCCATTGAAGCCGCTGGTGGTGCCAGCATAGCTTTCAAAGGCCAGCTCGCCACCGTCTGCACGTTTGGTGATAATGTTGATTATCCCGCCTGTAGCGCCCGCACCGTAGATGGACGATGCGCCGGACAGCACTTCAATCGACGCAATATTGAAAGGATCGATGGCATCCAGCTGTCGGCTAACGGAGCGGGAAGAGTTAAGTGAGACACCATCAATCATGACCAACATTGGACGACCGCGCATATTCTGGCCGTAGTTGGTTCGACCCTGGCTGCTGAAATCCAGCGCAGGCACAGAGCTTGCCAGGATCTCACTGAGGTTTTTACCCCCACGGTACTCCTGTTCAATCTGTTCATCATTCACGACCCAAACGGTGCCGGGAATATCTGAAATACTCTTTTCACTGCGCCCGGTCACCACCACTGTGTCATGCAGGGTGTAGCTTTCAGTATCCGTGGATGCCAGCACTGCTGGTGAGTAGGCAGCGGCAGCAGCAAGAATAGCGGTGGTGATGGGGTTGGTTATGAACATCCTTGATAGTTTCACTTCTAATTTCCCTGTTTTTCATCGTTTTATCAATGTGATACCAGCCCTTTAATTCAAAGGGGAAAGTATCGCTTTAGCACTAAACGCATAAATAAATGCGTTTAATAGAGATTCGTATTACGCTTTTTGTTTAAAAAAACGCTGGTTGATCAGCGCGACCTGCTCCGCCTCACTGCGTCGCTGACAGGTACCGCAAAGCGCTTTCCCTTTGCCGGGAAGAGCATATTTGAGGCAGCAGCTTAACCGTCGGGGCATACAAACTGTCTTATCTCCCTGCGTGATAGTGAGCCACTGAACGCTTTGCGCCAGCGAAGGTGGAAAGTGGCTGAAAAAAGCCACCAGTTGCCGGTTTATGACATTTCCATCCACCTCAAAGGGTTGCAGGCGGCTCCATGGTGACGCCATGGCCAGCGCTGTGTTACTCCAGAGGATCCTTGGGCTGACAGAAAAATTGCGCCTAAACAGTGCAAAGCAGGCGTTGGCAATCCCCGTCACGGTGTCAAAAAACAGTGCAGGGCTTTCATTCTCACCAAAGGGCTGCGTCGTCCACCCTAAGCGGCTTGCCTGTACGTCATAGCCAAGCTGTTGCCAGGGGCTAATGGGTCTGCCTGATAAAAGATGAACGGCTACCAATGGAGACAGCAGATGGGCAACCCATTGCTTGTGCACCAACGAGGCGGCCACTTTGGCTGTTGGCGCCTGATGTGCCTTTTGAAAAGTGAGCACAGCTTGCTGGGCGAACACATCATCTTTCAGCAACCTGCCAAGCGGCTGGGCATCCTCAGACGCGGGTTGCCAGCACCATGCCGGATTCAGCTTGGCTAGCCGGCTTTCCAGAGAGCCTTCCTGAAGCACAGGGTGCAGGGAGCAAAAGGTGAGCTCGTTCACGCCAGCGCCTCGACCTTAGAGGACGTATTGACCCAGTCCATGAGCGAAGGCCCGATGTCTGTGTCAAACACCGGCTTAGGGCATAAACGATTAACGATCTGGGCGGAACGCCAGGCCATCAGGCTCAGCTGCGGCTCGGCAATGCCGTGGCTGTGCATGCCTGCATTCACGGCAAATATCCGGTTTGAGTCGCGGTGCGCCCAGTCCACTTCGAAAGACGGGCTCAACCGGAACCTGCCTTCGCGGTCGATGTTAATCAGAGGCCTGAGTCCATCGAGGCAGCTTGGCGTGCGGCTTTCAAAGCCGGTGGCGAGGACGATGATGTCAGCGTCAATCCACTCGCTTTTCTCAGACAGCTTGTTTTGAACGGCGAATTCATACGCTCCCTTGCTGGGGTGGAGTTGTGTCATGGTGCGGTGGGGGAGCAGCCGAACCCACTTTTCTTCGTTGTTTACGTCAAACCGTTGATAAAGCTCGCGGTAGATGTCGAGCAGTGCTTTCTGGGTAATGCCATCAGATGTCAGTTTCTGGTTATTGATTTCCCGCGCTTTGACTTCTGGCGACAGGGCAAGGAAGGCTTCGACATAATCCGGGGTGAAATATTCATTGGTGAAGGCGGCTTCATCCAATGGCTGGTAATTAGGCCTGCGGGATACCCAATCCAGTTTTGCCGGTTTCCCCCAGGTGCCGCGCAGTGCATTCAGGAAAATATCGGCGCCGCTCTGTCCGCCGCCGACAATGGCAACACGTTTCCCTGCGAAGTCACGTTCGCGGAGGGCAATTTCTGCAGCATGAAACACACGCTCCCCAATATGGGATTTGGCACAATCCGGCACCAATGGCGATTTTCCGGTGCCAAGACACAGGTTTCTGGCAAGCGTTGTGCCTTTGTCTGTGTGGATGTGGAACAGTCCTGCCGCATATTCGATTTTGTCGACACGGGTCGAGAAAGCGATGTTCGGCAGTTTCTCAGATGCCCAACGGAGATAGTCGGAAAACTCCATCCGTGAAATACAGCTCAACTCGGCAGACAGGAAACGGTAAATGCGTTTCTTCTCCACCAGATAGGCCAGGAAAGAATAGGGGTTCTGGGGTGATACCGGGGTCACCAGATCTTTGAGAAACATGGTTTGCATGTGCGTATCGTCGAGCAGCATGCCTGGGTGCCAAGTCACGCTCTCCCTGCTTTCAAAAAAGCGGCTGCTTATCGCCGGTGCTTGCTGCAGGAGTGCTGCAACACTGAGGTTAAAGGGGCCTGCACCAATGCCAGCAAGATCCAGAATCTGAGAAGATGTCGTCGTCATTATTGTCTCCTTTCAATGGGTGACCAGGTACAGCGGGTTATCGATAAAATGATCCATCTGCGGCAGCATGCGGTTGGCACTGTTGTCGGTTGCATGGCGGAATTTGGCAAGGTTCAATCCAAGCCGGCGGATGGTGGGCGTGAATAGATCGAGCTGTTGGAAACGGGAGGCCAGTTCTGGGTTTGAACGCATATAGGCGTGGAGTTCATCTGCCAGCAGCCTGTAAAAACGGTGTTCAGTGACGCCGACTTTTTCCGTCAGCGGGGAGATAAACCGAAGCACAGTCACGAAATGACCGGTCTGTAAGTCGTGAACAATCAAGTCCGCAGGCAAGGTGACGGTGACATCTTTCACCGCTTGGGGAAGGCTGTCTTGTTCTGGAATATCACCTTGCATCAGGCGCATATCGCCCTGGAAATCTTTCAGCAGAATGCGTTTCGGTACGTTGTTTTCCAGCACCAAGGTGATGTTTTGTCCATGGGCGATAAGGGACACGCCGTACTTTGCCAACAGGTGGTAATAGGGAATAACCACGACGCGGAACAGTTGAGAAAGCCAGTTTTCGGCCGATAAACCAGATGCATGGATGTAAGCGCCAATCAACGGCTTTCCTGTGCTGTCTGTCTCCATCAGCGCTGCCATCAGTATGGCCTGCTCCCCGGACTTCATTTTTAACGCCGCAGATTCACGCCAAATGACCCCGCATAACTCGTGATAGCGGTAGGGCGCGTCGTTGAGCGAGTCATAAACAAGGTGTGAAACGGTCAGGCTCGCAGGCTCTTGCAGCACCCCTGTACCGGATAAGGCAAACAGCGGGTCGCTTTTAACCGTGTTTTCCAGCCACTCTGAGGCCAGCGGGCCAGCTTGAATGTAGCGTGATGGAATGCCCCGGTAACAAGACGTGTTCATGATGGTAAGCGGTAACTTGATGTCGTATTGCGCGGGGCGTGACACATTGGTCAGGGTGCGAAGGCTAAGCTGGGGCAAGAAGTGATCCCCGCAAACGCCCAGATACACCATCTCTTGTTTGGCGAGCTCTGCGACAAACAGTAAAGAGAGTTTGTGATCCCATTGCCAGGGGTGAACCGGCAACAAAAGGAAGTGGTCGGGATTGAGTCCAAGCGCGTTCAAATCGCAATGGAAAGATGCCAGATCACGGTCAGACAGTGCACTTTGGTAAAGCGTATCCCAATCCAGTTGACCTGAAATGGCTTCGCAAACCAGGGTGCGGCGCACAGCCAGCCAGCATAGCTGAAATGGCTCTTCGCCTTCCGGCGCAAACCGGCGTAAATCCTCACAGCCCCAGCCCCGTCTTCCTTTGTTGAAGGCAAATTTGGGGTGCCCATCGAACAAACACTGCTGTTTTTCGAGAGACAGGCGGGCAAATGCTTCCGCATCCAGATTTTCCCTTAGCTGCATCAACTTACAGTCACCCAACAAGGTGGCGTACAGGTCTTCAAGATGCTCAGCCAGGGTTTCATCATCCAGCCCCAAAGCGGTCTGGGCATCCAGCATAAAGCCACTGGCCTCGACAGGCTGCTCAGCTCCCTTGTTGTCCAGACGGCGCACAGAATCCGGCAGGATATTGAGCTGTCCCCAGATGTTGCGTTTCCCGTTTACCAGATAACGGTTGCCATTGGGTAAGGTGAGGCAATGGTTCCCAGAATCCGCTTCAAGCCGGAATGCCTGTTCGTATTCCAGTTCGCTGATGATCTTGGCAACCAGCGCGCGGTTGGCTTTTTCCCAGAATTGGTGAAGCGCGGATTGTTCCATTACCACTGCTCCCTGAAAAAGGCGTAACGATTGGTCATCATTAGCGCGGAACGTTTATGAGGAAAATCGAACAGGAACTCACGTTTGAAACCGACGCTTTCAATGCGGTTGAACAGCCGGGCATTGTCGTGACGGGGTTCGAGTACGATGCGCTGTGTCCGGCAGTCATCGAGGAACAGATAGTGGGTGATGGCGCGCATCCACAAGTTGAAATAGCGCTCGCCACGGAACGTCTCCTCACCAACAAGTAAGTGGATGCCGCGATCAAATGGCTGGCAGTCATAGTAAGGGGCAAGCCTGTCTTCGCTGACCCAGTACGCTTCGATGTAGCCAAAAGGTTGTCCGTCAAATTCACCTATCAGGGGGAGTGTGTGTGGGTCCGCCAAGCGCGCATTGGCATAGTCGAGCAGAGCCTCTTCCGACCACGCCTGCTCCCAGAAATCGGCAACACGCGGACAATGCATCCAACGGGTAAATCGCGGCAGATCCTGTTCGGGATCGAACAGACGGAAGCTGACGTTGATGCCGCTCACCGGATCGGTACGCTGGTAGACATAACCCTGTGGCGCAAGCGGGCGTTTGGGGTGGAATCCGGATTGCGTGGAGCTTTGGATCGGCAATGCCGGATAGCGATCTGACGGTGTATGGCAAAGGCCGGTCGTAGGCAGCTGATAAAATTGTGAGCGGGTAAGGACATCTCCGAGAAACATGTTCAGCCAGTCTGATGGGGCGATCAGTGACTGCCAGCGATCGCGGAGCAACAACACAGCACTCGATGCCCGGTGGGTACAAAAATAACGATCCAGCGCGTTGGCAATGTCTCTTCCCGTGGTTTGCTCAAGATCGGCAAACAGCATTTCAGGCACCAGTTCAGGGATTGCGTTGTCCCTTTGATGCTTGGATAAGTTGGCAGGCGGCGCTATCTGGCAATCAGACATAGTGTGCTTCCTTTTCATTTGATGGACGGTTGTCAGGCGTCTTTTGCGCCAGCGGATTGGGCAGGTCAAAATAAATCACTTTTGGATCCGGAATGGCGTTTTCATTCAGATCCTGCAAGTAGCAGTAAAAGTTGCCCTTGCAGCAAAGGGTTGGGCTTTCCAGAACATGGTTGAGGCAGTGAGGGTCCGCGAGCTTTCCTTTCAATGACGCCAATGAAGTGCGCAGCCTTTCCAGCAGCAGGTGCTCCGGCACACCGCAATGAAGGGAAAGGGATGCAATCACGCTGTAAGTGGAATTGATAATCAGGTAGTAGGGGAAATAGCGCTGCACCTTCTCCGGCTCCCAGAAGTTTTCCAAATCCTGGGTATCGTCAACCAGCACCTCCGGGAAGTGGGAATAGGCAAGGTCGGTATAGCCGGTGCCCTGGCAATCCCTGTAGTACATGCCCACTGGCATTCCCTGGTGCAGGCGCATCACGATGTTCTGTTGGTGCGCCAGAAACACAATGCCGTTGTTTCCCTGTAGCGAGAAAAGCGGTTCTACCACTTCCTGGCAATAGCGCTCAAACCAGGTGACCGCCGCGTTTTCGGGTGTTGTCGCTAATCGTGCAGCTGCCTGCTTCACCCTTGCTGCCAAAAGGCTATCCCCACCAAAAGGATGTTGTTGGCAGAGGGTTGCCAGCACCACAGCCTCTTCTTCCGGTCTGTTTGCCAGCGGGTTTTCCCTCAGTGCCACCAGGGATTCATCAATGACTTTCCCTTGAGCATCCAACAAGGCAATATAGCCGGGTTCCTGCATGATGTTAAAGCCATCAGGCAGCGTGGCAGACTCTCCGAGGTTATTGGATTGGAAAACCTGATTGAGACGGATGCCCCGCATGACTTCTTTTAACGAGAGCGTGCGCAGGGAGTTGGTCAGTCTTACGCTCAGTGAGAATTTCAGCTGGAAAGGCAGTTGCGGGCTATACAGGGATCGCGTGGAAGACGTGGGGTACCAGTGCTGACCAACTTCGCCCAAATCGAGCAACAGCCCGCGGGCGTGATAGTCCTGGATATCCGGATGTTCCAACAGCACCTTGGCCTGCCAGGGGTGGGCAGGAAAAGGCACAAACCCTTCGGGAACAGACAGCGCATTGCTGAGCAGGGGATCTGCGTCAATCAACGCACGGATCGGGTTGTGGGCTGTCTCTTGGGCGTCGTGATGGCTCAAGGTCAGCCATTCCGCGACAGCAAACCATCGCAGTGGAAACTGACCGCCAAACTCCGGCGAATAGCGCTTGGCATCATCCTGAGAAAACTGTTCACGGCTTTTCGGGGCAGGATGGACGGAGTGACCGGCCAGTAACCCTTGCTCAGCTTGCTCGAAGCGCAGTTTGGACGTAAACAGTGCTGCCAGATCTGGCTGGTGGGAAATGGCTTTGGCTGTATTCCCCTGGCTTTCCACGACCCGGGTGATGAAAGCTGTTTTCTGCTGTTCGGTTAGTTGGCCGACCAAGGTCGGCTCTGAAACCACTTCAGCCAGCATTTCTGAAAAAGTGAGCGGAACGGCACCGTTTTGCGTGACCAGATACGCGGGCATTTTGTATTCGTGGAGACCTAACGCTGAGTATTTGCTGATCTGATAGGAAATATGGCTGTTATCATTCAGAGGAATAGTAAGCACGTGCTGGTCAGGATTCAGTTCTTCAACGGTAACCAAAGGGCATTCACGTAAGAAGGCATTAAGAAAACAAGAAGTAGCGACATCTGAGCAATTAAATCCATAGCTATATTGTTGATTTTCCATTTCTTACATTCTCATTGAGCGACTTTATGCGAATGATAATGATTCTTATTTGATCATGCAATGACTTTGTCGCACATTATTTTTGCTAGTGGGTTTTTGCTTGGTAGATCTGAACGTAAGGAGGGGGACGCGGTGTTTCAGGCGAAAACGTGTCAGTGTTTGGATGATGGGTTTGTATCTATAGTTGGACAGTCTTGTGAGGCGGCAGGTTCTGGCTTTGTCGCCCAGTCGAAGCCGGGCGACATGGATTAGCGGCGGAGCAGATATAAAAAATATGCGCCACCAAGAATCGAGGCCAGCAACCCCGCCGGGAATTGCCACGGAAACCAGAAGTTTCTGCCCACCCAGTCAGCCACCACCAACAATGTCGCCCCCAAAACCGGGGCGATAATAAGTTGTCGTTTTGCAGAATGTTGTCCCAGTGATGTCGCCATGTGCGGCGCCAATAAGCCAACAAAACTGAGGGGGCCGATGGCAATGGTGGCGGCGGAGGTCATCACTGCAACGAGGGCAACCAGCACTTTTCGGGACACGCCGACGGACAATCCAAGGTTCTGCGCCACGGTATCTCCGAGTGAGAGCAAATCGAGCCAGCGAGAGCACAACAATGTGATGCTGCCAAACAGGAGCAGAGCAACAACCAGAACGCCCACCGACATATTGTCGGCCAAATACAATGACCCGGACAGCCAGCCAAGCAGTGATTTCACGCCTTCCTGGCCGGAAGACATGGTAAGGCGGATCACCGCGTCCGCCATCGCGCTCACAGCAATGCCTATCAGGATAAAGTGGCTCGGTGAGGCCATTTTTTTGCGGCTGAACCAGAAGATCAGCGCCATCACGGCACTTGCGCCCAATGCTCCAAACAACAATTGTTCAACGCGGGAAAGTGTCAGCCCAAATGCGGCAGCCAGAACAATGGCAAGTGCACACCCTGCGCTGATCCCCATCACTTCCGGGCTTGCCATAGGATTGCCTGTCAGACGCTGGATGACACTCCCGGCCAAAGCGAGACTGGCACCGGCAAGTGCGGCTACAGCAACCCGGAAAGCCCTAAGTGAAAGGAGTGCAGGGTCGAGACTCAATGCCCATCCGGCTTGCGATTTCCCCCATATCAGGCTGACCAAAACCGCCAAAATAAAGACCAGGGTCAGGAGCAACAGTAAGGGTTTGAACGCCCGACGCTTGCTGGGAGGGACGGCGGCAGCTGCGCGTGGGGCTGCGCTGCCCATCAACCGTTGCTGAAGAAGATAGAGCAGGAATGGTGCGCCCAGAAGCGCCGTGACCGCGCCGGTTGGGATCACGTCAGCGACATAGCGGGACAGGCTTTGTACCAGCAGATCCGCGCCCAGCAGGAGCGTAGCGCCAATGCCTGCTGACAGGAATATTTGCCCCCGCAAGTGCCGCGCCCCAAGCATCCGTGCCAGGGCAGGTGCTACCAGGCCAACAAAGCCGATAATGCCGACCTCGCTCACCACCGCTGCCGTCATCAGGACGCTGAGCGTTAACGTCACCATCCTTATCCGGACGACGTTGGAGCCGAGAGAGCTGGCGACAGTATCGCCCAACTGCATCAAAGAAAGGGTTCGGCTTAAGCCGACAAGCACAAGGGCGGGAATGGCCACCATCGGCAGCAGGCGCGTTACGCCCTGCCAGTCATTCTGTTCCAGAGCGCCAGCGCCCCACAGAAAAAGGTGGGTGAGTTTTTGCTCGTGAACCAGCACCAGCATCATGGTCACCGCGCCGAGAAACAGGGTGGTCACCATCCCGGAAAGAATGAGCGAAAGTGGTGAGTAGGCGCGTCGTGAGGTGATAACAAACACCAGCAATGTGGCGAGAAGACCGCCAACAAATGCGGAAAAATAGAGAGCTATCCCTGCAGTGACGGAAAAGAAAAGAGTTCCACTGACCAACCCAAGCTCTGCGCCTGCCGCCACACCGAGCGTGGTGGGCGACGCAAGAGGGTTATTGAGCACAAAACGCATCACACAGCCTGCCATTGCCAGCGCTGCACCACAGAGCACAGCCATTATCAGACGGGGTAGGTAGCTGTAGTGGATGATAATTTGTCGGTAGTCATCCTCGTTGGGCGAGAAGATGCCGCCAAGCCAAACCGTGGATGAAAAGGGAAACGGGGCACTGGCATAAACAAGGAAAATGAGCAGTGACAGGGTTGCCGCAAGCAAAACGGTCAAGCGGTATGCATGCGTGACGGCACTTTGTTGAATTATTGCCGTCATTTCGCTGCACGTCCTAGCACGTTGCCTGCTATTTCGTTACTCATCCGCTGGGCAGAAATCAGGCCACCAAATGTCCATATCGGAGACAGGCCAACCACTCTGTTCTCCCGGTTAAAACGCATGGCTTTCCAAAGTGGGGTGGAGAAGATGGCCGCTTTCTGCCCCTCTTCCATGGGCGCCAAGTACATCACAGTCGCCTGCTGGTGCTTTGCCAAAGCTTCAATCCCTGAAGAGGAAAACCCCCAGTTATTGGTGTTTTCCTGCCAGCTGTTCGATAGCCCCAGCGCTGTCAAAATGTCGTTGGCCAAAGAACCCTCGCCATGAACCCGGACATGGGTGTTGCCGATAAAGCGGACAATCACCAGAGGGGTATTGTTCAAACCTGCGTTGGTGATCAGGGTTCTGTTTTCCTGAAAAGTGCGCAGCGTAGTGGCGATAACGTCACGGGCAATGGCTTCCTTGCCGAAGATTTCCCCCAGCGTTTCTGTCATGGCTTTGAGTTTTACCAACGGCATTCTCTCCCCGTCAAAAACACTGAACGCCACTGTCGGCGCAATGTTTGTTAATGCCGGATACACCGCAGCATGCTCTTTGTTGATCACAATCAGGTCGGGTTTCAATGCAGTCAGTGACTCAAGGTTTGGCTCGCGGCGGGAGCCGACATCTTTTACCGAGCCAGGGAGTGTGGGGGTCGTTACCCACTGCCGGTAACCTGCCGTATCCGCAATGGCAAGCGGGGTGATGCCCAGTGACAGCAGGGTTTCAGCGCTGACCCAGTCCAGCGCGACAACCCGCTGAGGTGTGCGGGCGATTTCTGTCTCACCAAGTTCATGGTTAAGCACCAGCGCAAAGGTATGGGAACAAAAGAACAGGGATAGGCAAACTAGTAGTCTCACAACGTCGCTCCATTGACGGCTGATTAACGGACATAAGCAATGGGTTGGCCGTTTTCTGGATGGTGAAAAAAGCCGAGTGGAATGTCATAAATTGCTTCGAGAATAGGCTGGTTCATCAGTGACTGAGCATCGCCGTGGGCCATGACTTTGCCACTGTGCAAGGCGATGAGGTTGTCGCTGTAACGGGCGGCGAGGTTGATGTCATGCAAGACCATAATGACGGTAAGGCCGCGCTCTTGATTGAGCTTTCTGATCAGCGACAGCAACTCATACTGGTGGGCGATATCGAGCGCTGACGTTGGCTCGTCGAGCAAAATACAGTCGCTTTGCTGAGCAAGAAGCATGGCGACCCACACGCGCTGGCGTTCGCCACCGGATAAAGTGCTGACAAAGCGATCAGCCAGAGACGTGACGCCAACCGCCTCCATCGATTCGGCAATGATGTCCTGGTCTTTTTTGTCGTAGCGCCCCAACGCACCTTTCCAGGGATAGCGCCCAAGCCGCACCAATTCATACACAGTAATGCTGTCGGTGATGGGAGGATCTTGTGGCAGGTAAGCCACGTAGCGGGCGTAATCGCGGGAAGAAAAGGTGTTTAATGGCTTGTTACCCAACGCGATATGACCGTCAGAGGCGGAAGCATTGCGGCTCAGCAGTTTAATCAGTGTTGATTTGCCGCTGCCGTTGTGGCCAAGCAGCGTGGTAATGCGTCCTGCCGGAATGGTGAGTGATATTGGGTGGAGAATGGTCTTCCCCGGCACTGAAAAGCTGACAGCACTGAGCGTAAACATTGGGGGGATTTCATTGGGCATAATGTTATCTTTAATCTTAATGATAATGATTTGCATAAGCATTGTATTTATATTTAAATCATATGTCATTAAATGCAAAAGAATGTTTGGGTGATGTTATGCGCTTGTCGCCAGTGAAAAATGAAGCGGCAGAAAGAAAGCACGCTTCAACGACAGTGATCGCCTTTATTGCGGCTTTGATGGGCTTGGGGCAAGGAGGCTTGCTGGTGTCATTGCCGGTATTGGTATCGGAAACGCATTTGAGCCTGACAGTCTGGAGCATGGTCATTGCCACAGGTAGCGTACTTTTCCTACCCGCATCCCCTTACTGGGGAAGGCAAAGTGACCTGAGCGGGCCCAAGTCCATCGTGTTGCAGGCGCTTGTGGGCTTTGGCATCAGCTTTGGGCTGCTCTACATCTTTGTGAGCTTTGCCAACACATCCAATCTGGCAGACGGCTGGGTGATTACGGGCTTGGTAGTCGCGCGGGTGATTTATGGACTCACCGTGGCGGGGATGGTGCCCGCCGCGCAGCATTGGGCGGTGTTAATCAAGGGAGAAGAGAATCGGTTGGAAGCCATTACCACCATCAGCGCTGGCATGAGTGCGGGACGGTTGTTGGGGCCTCTGATTGCTATCGCATTGTTGAATGTCCACCCTTTGGCGCCGCTCATCACCTTGACCCTGTTGCCCTTGCTCGGCTTGTTGGTAGCGAAGAACTTGCCAGACCCCAGGGAACAACTGGCAATAAAGGTGGCGTCGCCAGCCCCTATTCTGCCACCACGTCGGATTGTTCCATTTTTACTGATTGCGATGCTCGGAAGTACCGCCCTGGCGCTCATGCAATATATGCTTACGCCAATGCTGCAGGCTGCAACGGAGTGGTCCGTTCCTGATATTTCCAATGCGGTTGGTGCATTGCTGACGATAAGTGCAGCCATCACCCTGGCGACCCAACTTCTGGTGATCAAGCGCAGGCGCATTTCGGTGCCGCACATGCTGGTGGGGGGCTCGGTATTGATGCTGACCGGCTACACGCTGTTTCTCAGCCTGTATTGGCCGGCATTTTTTCTGGCGGTGGCGTGTGTTGCAGCGGGAGGAGCCTTATTTGTTCCGGCTTATGTGGCTGAGGCAACATCCCGCATGGCCGCGCAGCAAGGCACCATGGCAGGCTATATTGCCATGTCCCATACCCTAGGTTACGGACTGAGCGCTGCGCTGGTGATGACCCTGGCTTTCGGTGTCTTTACTCCCATCTGGATCAATATTGCCCTTTCGGGGGCGATCTTCGCGGTCGTGGTTGCGTTGTCCCTCGCGGCTGATAAAAACGAATAACGTCAGAGCTTCCCTTGTTGTACCAGGTGACTTAACCGCAGTACCAAGTCCGCCACATTACTGGCTTCAAATTTTTTCATCATGTTGGCGCGGTGAACTTCAATGGTGCGCAGGGAGACGCAGAGTGTTTTCGCCATTTGCTGGTTGGTCTGGCCTTTCAGAACTTCTTTAAGCACTTCTTTTTCACGGTCGGTCAGGCTGTTATAGCGGCGCTCAATACTCACATCACCAACACGTTGATAGGAAAGAGTCAGCGCTTTTTCAATCGCTGCGACCAGCCTGTCACCGTCCACCGGTTTCTGGAAAAAGTCGATCGCACCGTCTTTGAGGGCATCCACCGCCATCGGGATATCGCCGTGGCCGGTGAGAAAAATAATAGAGAGTGGGCTTCGTGCTTCATTGAGCAGCGTCTGTAGTTCCTGTCCGCGCATTTCCGGCATACGGCTATCCAGCACAACGCAGCCGGGCTGGAGTATGTCTACGGCATCCAGAAAAGCGGGTGCAGAGGGGAAGTCCTCCAGTTGCAGGCCGTAACTTTCCAGCATAAATACCAGTGACTCACGCACTGCATCTTCATCATCAACTACAAATACCGGTCCGGTTGTCATTTACTTTTGCTCTTGCGTAATTGGCAATACCACCGTGACTTCACAGCCGACGGGGCGTGCGCCCTGAATAATAAAGTGCCCGCGGTGGGCTTCCACCACTTCGCGGCAAATTGGCAGGCCAAGGCCCAAACCGTCTGATTTGGTGGTATAGAACGGTCTTTTCACTTCGGTTTCGCTGGCTTCTAGGCCAATGCCGTTGTCCTGTACCCGGATAACGACTTCGCTTTCGCCGTAAAGCAGCTCAATGTTGACAGTAGGGCTCAGCTCCCAGTCAAGGCTCGCCATGCAGGCCTCTTTGGCATTTTTCAGCAGATTGAGCATCACCTGTTGCATGCCAATGACATCAAACTCGCCTTTAACAGGGTTGCCTTCAATGGTCAGGTTGAGGTCGATTTTCTGTGTCGCGAAGTCGTATTCCACCAGGGCGATAGATTCGCGGATAAAGAAAACCGGGTCACAGGTGACATAGTCCGTCGGCGTTTGTTTTATCAGGCCGCGCAAACGCTGGATGATGCCACTGGCAACCACGACCTGTTGCTGGATTTTACCCAGTACCGGTTTGAGTTCTTCTGCCGTCATCCCACGCTCAATGCGCCGCTCGAGCCCTTCGGAGTAATTTTTAATCGTCGACAGGGGCTGATTGATTTCATGGGCGATGCTGCTGCCGAGCTCACTGACAATCATGGTGCGCTGCGCGTGCTCAAGCAGGTTGCTCTTTTCTTTCAGCTCGTAGATGGTTTTCTCCAACGCCTTTTTACTGCGGTTGAAGCGGTATTCCAGCCAGAAGTGGTAGACGTTCATCAGGAAAAACACCACCAGGGTGGCGTAAGCAACGCCTTTGTTCCTGTCCAGCCATTTCCAAAAGCCTTCCTGCCACGTACGTTGCAGCGGGTGCAGTTCAAGGTGGTGCAATACCTTGTCGACTTTTACCGAACTGGCAGGCAGCGTCCAACCCACGTTGCCCGCCGCTTTGGCCGCTACCGTGTTGTCTGGCATTGAGAGCAGCGCCTGCGTGACCCGTTTGCCGATATCTTCTGATGCACGGTCAGTTTTGGCGAACGTCCAGTTCGGGTAGAGCGGGGTACTGACGGTACAGACAGAATCATGCGGACGCTTGCCTTCCAGCACACGCACGGTGTGACGTTCAATGCGTCCTTCTTTAATCAGGCTTTCCAGCGTACAGGCTGGAACGACGGCGACATCCAGAACGCCATCAAGCATGCTGAGGATAATGTTATCGGTCGGCGGGCCGAAGAAATGGACGCGGCTAAAGAAACTGCTGCCCACCAGATCGCGAGATTCCAACTCATAGCGCAAGGCGAGAAAGCCCCCGAACGCTTTTTTTGAGACTGCGCCGACGCGGGCGTATTCAATGTCGTTGAGCGACTTATACGGTGAGTCGCTGCGCACCACGGCGACGGACGCGATGGAATGGGTCTGGTTGTCACTGTATGGCGTCTTTTGTGTCGCCAGCCAGTTCAGCGGGTATTCGCGGGCGATTTTGGTTGCCTGTCCAGGGCTGGTCAGCAGAAAGTCGAGCTGGTTGTGTTGGAACGCATCCTCAAGCTCATCGAAATCATAGGTGTGCAGATCGAATGTCGTGTTCGGGATGTGTTCTTCCAGCCAATCGAGGGTTGGCTTCCAGGATTTGCTGGCATGCTCATCGCCACGAAGTGCCAGTACGCCCACGTCGTAGTGTTCCAACATGGCGGCTGTGGCCGGGCATGAGCAGAAACAGTAGCTACCAATGCCGACAATAGAAAGATAGATAATTTTAAGGCTCAGCAAAGGGGCGAAGCGCTGGAAAAATCTGGGCAAGGAAGTACTGCTGATAAAGAAAACAATTGGGGCGGCATTGTAGCGGATTCCCCCTATGCCCGCGACAGAAAGTACACACATTTAACAGGGATTTTTCGACGCACCCGACGGGTGGGTAGGGTTGTAAAAATGTTGTTGATTAAGAGTGGCTTTTCGGCTTCTGGCACGTTGGAAACGTTATGAAACAAATTCGCTAATATTGCCCTCGATCAAACTTGTCCTAGATCAATTTAGTGTCACTATTGTGGTAAACCACAATACCCCGACTTTCTCCCGTATCACACAATCCGAGCCACTGACCCAGCGCGGTCAACGTAAAGAATTTTAAGTGTGATGCAGTCTTAATTTGGCACTAAAAATCAACCAAAAAGCCTCCATAAGCGCCTCACCGAACGGATTTCATTTTGCTCAGCCATGAGCACAAATTTTTTACAATCTTGGAATTATCTTTTATGAAGAAATCGACAATCGCAGTCGGCATTCTTGCCGTTCTTGGTGCCGCGGGCTACGTTGGCTACACCTCTATGTTCGGTGCAAAAGCTGTTGTTGTTAGCGCAGATTCGCTAGAGCAAAAGTTTGCTACCTACGCTAATCCTGAAGCGTTCGTTTCGACTCAAGACGTAAAAGATATGATGGACAAGGGCGAAGACGTTGTCGTGATCGGCGCGCTGAACCCAATGAAACCAGACGCACCAATTTCAGGTTCATTCACCCTGTGGCGTCCAGATTACTCAGCGGCTGAAGGCGAATACGCTTTTGACGGCATGCGTAACTCTGTTGACGACATGGAAGCACTGCTGAGCAGCTATGGCGCGACCCCTGAGTCAACCATCGTTGTTTATGCAGCAAACTCTCACCACGATGCTGCACGCCTGTTCTGGCAAATCCGCAACCTTGGCCATGAAGACGTTCGCTACCTGGACGGTGGTCTGAACGCATGGATCGGTGCTGGCCTGCCAACCGGTGATGCAAACCCAACCGTTGCGAAAACTGACTACGTCGCACCAGCGCCACAAACTGAAGTGAATACGCTGGCAACGCTGGAAATGGTTCTGAACGCACAAAACGCGTCTGACTGGGTAATCCTGGACACCCGCGGCACTGCTGAATTTGATGGTAGCACCACGGTTTCTGGCGCATTTGGCCCAGGCACCATCCCTGGCAGTGTTCACATCAACTGGACCAAAGCCCTGAACGAAGACACCACACTGAAATCTGCTGAAGAGCTGCAAGCGCTTTACGGCGACGTGATTAAAGGCAAGAAAGTGATCACTTACTGCCAGTCAGGTGTTCGTTCTGCACACACCCAGATGGTTCTGGAAGAAGTGCTGGGTGCTGAAGGCGTTTACAACTACGACGGTTCTTGGATTGAGTACAGCCACGCACACTACGAACAAAAGCGTGCTGATATCCCAGTACAAAGCGGCGCGAAGCAAAGCTAATAAAACCGGATTATCAACAGGGGTGAGTTGAGCGGCACCCCTGTCAAAAAGAATTTCAAATACTGGAACAATACCAATAATGAACAATGTCATTTTTAGCCAAAAACTTTACGACGCAGCACAGCGCGTTGTAGACGGTTGTATGGGCGATGCAGATCCAGCATGTCAAACAGCATGTCCAATGCACACCGATGTAAAACAATACGTGCGTCTGGCTGGTGAAGGTAAGTATCAGGAAGCGCTGGACGTTATCCGTGGCAAACTGTTCCTGCCTCAAACACTGGGCCGCATCTGTGCGCACCCATGTGAAGCGGCATGTCGTCGTCAGACTGAATACGGTCAGGCTATCAGCGTTGCGGGCATCAAACGCTTCGTTGCAGAAAAAATGGATAACCAGGAAAACTGGGATCTGGCGGTTCTGAACCCAACCGGTAAGAAAATTGCGATTGTTGGTGCTGGCCCTGCGGGTGCACAAGCAGCAATCGAACTGCGTCGTAAAGGCCACGAAGTCACTATTTTCGAGAAACTGGACGTTTACGGCGGCATGATGCGTGTTGGTATCCCTGAGTACCGCCTGCCACGCAACGTTATCGATTTCGAATACAGCTACCTGAACCTGCTGGGCATTGAAACCAAGTTCGGCGTAGAAATCGGCAAAGACATCACTTTTGCACAGCTGCGTGAAACATACGATGCCGTTGTTCTGGCGCACGGTGCGCACGTAGGTTCAATCATCCCACTGCCAGGCCACAAGGCTGAAGGCGTGTTCTCTGCGGTTGAATACCTGAAAGAAATCTCTGAAACCCGCGCGTTCCCACGTGCTGGTAAGCGTGTCATGGTTATCGGCGGCGGCGACGTTGCGATGGACTGTGCACGTTCTTCATGGCGTATCGGTGCTGACGAAGTTCACCAGTGTTCACTGGAAGCGATGGACAAACTGCCAGCAAGCCACGTTGAAATCGAAGAATCTCTGGAAGAGGAAGTGTCTTTCAACGCAGGTTGGGGCCCAATCTCTATCGAAGAAAAAGACGGCAAAGTGGTGTCAATCACCCTGAAGCGCGTTCTGTCTATCTTCGACGAAAACGGCAATTTCGCACCAAGCTACGCGGATGAAACCCGCACGATCGAAGTGGATACCGTGGTATTCGCAACCGGTCAGATCGTAGCAGACATCACTGACGGCGCGCTGGAACAAACACGTGGTGGTCGTTACGTCGTGAACAAAGAAACCCTGGCGACTTCGCTGGAAGGCGTTTATGTCGCGGGTGACGCAGCGGGCGGTAACATCGTTATCGAAGCTATGGCGCTGGGCCGCAAAGCGGCAATGAGCATCGAGCGTCAATTCGCTGGCCGTCCTCTGGAAGAAGGTCGTGATTTCCAGGAAGAGTACAGCTACAAGTCTCGCTTGGACATCCCACTGCCAAAAGGTACTACTGACGTTCCTCGCCTGCACGGCGAACTGCGTGAAGCACAAGAACGTAAGCGTGATTTCGCTCAGGTTGACTTTGGTTTCACCCAAGAGCAAGTGAAGCAAGAAGCCTCTCGCTGTCTGCAGTGTACCTGCAAACTGTGTATGAAAGAGTGCGTGATGATGAACGACTTCGGCGACTGTCCGAAGACCCTGTTCTCTAACTTCGTTGACAACAAAGAGATGGATCCGCTGCTGGCGTACTCCTGTAACGCCTGTGACCAGTGCACCATCGTGTGTCCGAAGGAATACCCAATGAAGGAAATCTTCCTGGGTGCCCGTGTTGACTTCGTTAATGCGAACAACGGTGAGTCGCCAATGAAAGGTCACAAGGCGATCAACATGCACCAGAAACTGGGCTTCTCGAAATTCTTCACTATGGCTAAACGCGTGGTAACCAAATAATGAGCAATAAAGTATTTATGCCAGGATGCAGCCTGCCATCCTACTCGCCAGAAGGTGTAGCGGCGATTGCGCGTCACCTGAAAAACGTCTTCCCAGACATGGGCGCGGTTCAGAAATGTTGCGGTAAGCCTACCGCAGCTATCGGCCAGGCGGAAAAATTCAAAGAGCGTTACGGCCAACTGCAAGCAGACTTCGACAAGCTGGAAGCGGAAGAAGTGATCGTAGCGTGTCAAAGCTGCTACGGCATGATCAAAAAGTCTGGCGGTAAGCAAAAGCCAGTTTCTCTGTGGAAACTGCTGCCAACTATCGGTCTGCCGAAAGAGCTGGTGGGCAAAGCAAAAGACAGTGACGTGGTATTCACCATTCACGACTCTTGCTCAACCCGTTACGAGCAAGAACTGCAAGAAGGTATCCGCTGGATCCTGAACGAACTGGGCTACAAAACCGTTGAGCCTGAGTACACCCGTGAAAACACCCGTTGTTGTGGTTTCGGCGGCATGGTTGTTCCGGCAAACCCAGACGTAGCGAACCGTGTTGTTCAGCGCCGTGTTGACGAGTTCAAAACTGACCACGTGGTGGTTTACTGTGCAGCATGCCGCGCATCCATGATGGGTGTGGGCACGAAAGCATGGCACATCCTGGATCTGATTTTCGGCCCTGTGGTCATGCAAGATACGCCGCCACCAGTAAACGTTCTGGCAAGCCCGGCAAAAGCTTGGTTCAACCGCTACAAGTCGAAAGCGGGTCTGATCAAGTGCGTTTCTCTCTAATTTAAAGAAATCGCCGGGTGCACTGTAATCATACGCACACTGATTTGTAGCGCAGCGTCTCCTGCCTAGCGCGCCCGGCGAGTTTCTTTCTTGTCCCGATCCCCCTTCGGGACAAGAAAAAAGATTGTTAATTTTTTTCAGGTAACTACATCATGAAATTTCTGAAAATCGGTCTTATCGTAGCCGCTATCGCAGCCGTACTGTTCGGCGCAAAACAAACAGGCATTCTGGATATCATTACCGATATCGAAAGCCTGCAAAACTGGATCGCTAGCTTTGGCGCAATGGGTTACGTTGTGTTCCTGGTCGCTTACGTATTTGCGTGTATTTTCATGCTGCCAGGCAGTGCATTCACCATTGTTGCCGGCATCGTGTTTGGCCCTGTTCAAGGTGGTATCCTGGCGCTGGTAGCGGCGACTGTGGGTGCGTCGGCGGCGTTTATCGTTGCGCGCTTCCTGCTGCGTGGCACCATCATGAAAAAATTTGGCACCAACCCAATCTTCAAGAAAATTGATGATGGCGTAGCGCAAAACGGCACCAGCTTCCTGATCCTGACCCGTCTGGTTCCGGTTTTCCCATTCAGCCTGCAAAACTACGCGTACGGCCTGACCGGTCTGAGCCTGAGCACTTTCGCACTGGTTTCTATGATCACCATGGCACCGGGCGCATTCATCTTTGCTTACATGGCGGGTGACATTGCAACCAACGGTGTATCTGCAATGCTGCTGGTGAAATTCGCGGCTGCGGGTCTGGTTCTGTTTGGTATGTCTTTGATTCCGAAATATATCGCGAAGAAAAAAGGCATCGATATGGCTGAACTGTCTAAATAAGCTTGCGCACATCCATGAAGTAACTGTATCGTCCCCCGTCTTTTGGCTGGGGACGATTTTTGCGTTTATATCGCCAGCCAAAGCACATGCCAGATTTCTGCGTGTTCCTTGAACAAAATGTGCTTCGGAAAGCAAAGAAGTTCTTTGTTTCTTCCCAACTAGAAAAATAACGAACGATGAAAAAAATTCTTACTGCGATGGCGATGGCCGTCGCTTCATTCACGGCGTCAGCCGTGAATGTTGAAAACTGGCAGCAGATTGAAGCCGATGCAGCCGGTCAAGACGTGTATTTTCATGCCTGGGGTGGCAACCAGGAAATTAACCGTTATCTGGCGTGGGCCAAATCTGAGCTTAAACGCCGTTACGACGTAAACCTGAACCATGTGAAGGTGACCGACATTACGGAAACCACCGCCCGTCTGATCGCAGAAAAAGCGGCAGGGAAAGAGCAGGGTGGCAGTGTGGACATGGTTTGGATTAACGGTGAAAACTTCAAATCACTCAAAGACAACAAACTCCTGTTTGGCCCATTTGCAGGGGCACTGCCGAGCTGGCAGTACGTTGATACCTCATTGCCGGTCACCGTCGATTTTTCAGAGCCGACTGATGGCCTTGAAGCGCCATGGGGCATGGGACAACTGGTCTTTATCTATGACGAAGAAGAGCTGGCAAATCCGCCGCGTTCGTTTGCAGACATGCTGAACTACGCCAAGGCTAACCCCAACCGCCTGAGCTACCCGCGCCCACCTGAATTTCATGGCACCAGCTTCCTGAAAGCGTTGCTGATTGAGCTATCAGGCAATGATCCACGCCTGCAACATCCGGTTTCTGAAGCGGATTACGCGCAAATTACCGCGCCTTTGTGGGCGTATCTGGATGCGTTCCACAACGCAGCGTGGCGCGGCGGCAAGCAATTCCCGGCGGGCACAGCGGAAACCCTGCAACTGTTGGATGACGGCCAGATTGATCTGGCAGTAACGTTCAACCCGAATGCGGTATACGCGGCGCACGCAACCGGCAATCTGGCGGAATCGACCAAAGCCTATGCGATGGAAAGTGGCGCACTGTCGAACATTCACTACCTTGCTGTGCCTTGGAATGCCAACGCCAAAGCCGGTGCATTGGTGGCGATCAACTTCCTGCTGAGCCCGGAAGCGCAATCGCGCAAAGGCAATATCGATATCTGGGGCGATCCGTCTGTTTTGAAAGCGGAGTTTCTGTCCGGATCAGCCAAAGCGCATGAAGCATTTAAATCTGTACCGGAAACCCACCCAAGCTGGCAAAGCGCCATCGAGAAAGAGTGGCTGCAACGCTACGGAAGTTAAGTTAGATGTTACGCGCTGGCTATTTGCTCATTCTTCTTTGCTGCGTCCTGCCGACCCTGTTTGGGTTGGCAGGCGTTGCCGTATCTTCTGTTGGCTACATTCCACCGCTGGCAATGCACTCTCCGTCGCTTGACGGTTTCTCGATGGTCTTTGACTGGGAAGGTGTCTGGCAGTCAATTTGCCTGACCGTTTGTACAGCGCTGCTCAGTACTTATCTGGCCTGTCTGATCACCTTTGCGATTTTGCAATCGAGTTGGGGCACCGCATTCTGGCGTAAAGTGGAAGTTTCACTTTCTCCGCTGTTGGCTGTGCCGCATGTGGCGTTTGCCATCGGTTTTGCTTTCCTGTTCGCCCCCACAGGTATGGGGATGCGGGTGATGGAGCTGTTTGGCTTTGGCGGTGCAGAAAACGCCGCCGATTTGGCGCTGATGGTAAAAGACCCTTACGGCCTTGGCCTTATCGTCATGCTGGCGCTGAAAGAAGTGCCTTTCCTGCTGCTGATGAGTTTGTCTGTTTTGCAGCAGGTGAATGTGAAAAATGTCGAGAAAGCGGCGGCTTCCCTCGGTTATAGCCGTGCTCAAGCGTGGTGGAAATGCGTGTTCCCGCAATGGCTGGCAAAACTGCGTTTTCCCTTGCTGGCGGTGATGGCCTACGGGCTTTCAGTGGTGGACGTAGCCCTTATCATTGGCCCGACCAACCCGCCAACCTTTGCCGTACTGGTGTGGCAATGGTTTAACGATCCGGACTTAGCATTACTGCCACGCGCGTCTGCAGGGGCGGTGGTGCTGTTGATGATTTCCCTGATGCTGATTGGCGTTGCCCGCCTGATCGAATGGGGCGTGACCCAAGGCTTCAGACGCTGGCAATATTCCGGTCGGTGTGGTTTTGCATTGCCGGGCAAATCGGTGTTTGCGGTGCTGCTGACTCTTTCAGTTGCCATGGTGCCAATCACCTTGCTGTGGAGCTTTGCCCAACGCTGGCGCTTTCCGGATTTACTGCCAAGCCGATACAGCCTGCGTTTTTGGGAATACGAGTGGTCATCCATTGTCGGCACCATTGAGCAGAGCATTGTGATCGCACTGATTGCTGCGACACTGGCACTAGGACTGGCACTACTGGCGCACGAATACCGCCTGCGCCACCGCGTGCAAATTCCGGGGTATGTGATTGCGGTTCCTATGCTGGTACCACAACTTTCCATCCTGTTCGGCATGCAGGTTGCCACCCTTTATGTGGCTGGCGATGCACACTTTTTCTGGGTGTGTTGGGCGCATTTGTTCTTCGCCTTCCCGTATGTGTACCTCTCGTTGGATGGCCCTTGGCGCAGCTATGATGAACGCCTGACCCGCGCGGCGTTGAGTCTGGGTAAATCCCCGCTGAATGTCTGGCTTCGCATCAAGCTGCCTATTCTGCTGCCTGCGATTTTGTATGCCTGGGCGATCGGGATCAGCGTAAGTTTGGCGCAGTACCTGCCAACATTGGTGTTGGGGGCGGGGCGCATCACCACATTGACGACTGAGGCGGTTGCACTGTCAAGCGGCTTTGACCGCCGCGTGACGGCCATTTACGCCATTTGGCAGGCGCTATTGCCATTCCTGTTCTTCTCACTGGCGATCCTTATCAGTCACCTGCAGGTGAAATATCGCCGTGTTTCCTTCAAAGGTTTGTTCCGAAATGAGCTTATGTCTCGAAAACCTCGCCATTCGTAAATCCTCTGGCGAGGTGCTGTTTTCGTCGCTCAATATGCGCGTAGAAAAGGGCGAAGTGCTGTGTTTGATGGGGCCAAGTGGCTGCGGAAAATCCACCTTGCTGGATGTGATTGCCGGTCACCTGTCTGATGAATTCAGCTATTCCGGCCGTGTAAAACTCGATGGCATCACCCTTGATGCCATTGCCGCGCACAAGCGAAATGTCGGCATTCTGTTTCAGGATGATCTGTTATTTCCGCACCTTTGTGTGTGGGAAAACCTCGCGTTTGCGTTACCTGACCATATCAAAGGCAACGAGCGCAAAGAGCGGGCAATGCAGGCGTTGAAAAATATTGCCCTGACCCAGCTTGCAGACTCTTATCCGGATCAAATCTCCGGCGGTCAGCGTGCGCGGGTCAGCCTGACCCGCATGCTGCTGGCAAACCCTAAAGTGGCATTGCTGGATGAACCGTTCAGCAAACTGGATAAAGCGCTGCGCACCCAGTTCCGTGACTGGGTGGTAGAACAGCTGAAAGAAGCGAACATTCCCGCTTTGATGGTCACCCATGATTTAGAAGACATCCCGCCGGGCAGCCAGTTGCTGTCTTGGCCGTGGAACGCAAACGTAGAGGAGCACGTATATGCTTGACAGTTTTGGCATTAAAACCGTGCGCCGCCCGCTTTCGATTGTGGCGGAGTGGGTAGATGAACTGGGTATCAGCGCTAATCAGGTGACGGTTGCAGGCTTTGTGATTGGGGCGCTGGCACTGCCAGCATTGGCCTATGAACAATACACCCTGGCGCTGGTGTGCATCATGATAAACCGCGTGATGGATGGCCTGGATGGCGCACTGGCGCGTATTCAGGGTATTACCGATGCAGGTGGCTTCCTCGATATCAGCCTCGACTTTCTTTTCTATTCGATGGTGCCGTTTGGCTTTGTGCTGGCTAACCCAGAGATAAACGCTGTCGCGGGCGCGTTCCTGATTTTCTCGTTTGTCGGTACGGGGGCGAGCTTCCTCGCGTTTGCCATCATGGCGAGCAAGCAGGGTATTGATGATCCGGTTTACAGCAACAAGTCGCTCTACTACATGACGGGGCTGACCGAAGGTTCAGAAACTATTCTGTGCTTTATGATGATGTGTATTTTCCCGGCGACCTTTGTCACCATTGCCTTTGTATTTGGTGCTATGTGCTGGTTTACCACGGGCTCCCGTATTTATAACGGCTTCCAGACCCTGGAGCGCCGCATCCGATAAGCTGCTGGCCACCCGAAACTCGGGTGGCTTTCCTGCAATATTTCTCACCTCAACACCATCAATGACCCGCTGCTTTTCTCCTTCTCTTTTGCCAATACCATACGGCGTTCTAAATAAAATCAATATATTCAATTATTTAGTTTATGAATGGCTTATCTCTTATCTGTGTAGTGGTCTAAATTTAAATTGTTTCATTTTTAAAACATTCCCCTTTCGTCTAAAACAACCTTTCTCTCGATAGGAGCAACCATGTTGAGCACTATCAGAAGTAAATTGATATCAGGAATTGTTTTCCTGCTGGTCTTGCTGTCCCTGACAGCTGCTGCAGGCCTTTATTATGTGTTTCAGTTGGACAAGAACATTAAAGCCCTTAGCGAAGATATCGCGCCCACCATTGAAAATACCGATGACATGATTGCATCGCTGTGGGAACGGGGCAAAGTCGCCAACGAGATTATGGCGTCAGAAAGCAAAACAGAAATTGAAGCGCTGTACAAAGGTTTTACACCCTTAAACAAAGTGTTTGACGATTCCTACAACGCGTTGAAAGTGCTCATTTCAGGCAATGAAATCGCGATTGCTGACGAAGCTGTCCAAGCTAACAAAGCGCTGCTGGAACATGTTGATTTGATGTACAAAGCGCACTACGCCGAGCTGGACGAACTGGAAAAAGCCCGCCGCCTTTTGGTGGATTTCGACAACATTGGCGCACAGATCATCACCGCACTCGATGAGTTTGCGATAGAAAATGAAGCAGAGATGGCGAAAGCGGAAGACCTTGGCGACCTGTTGGAAAGTCAGCCGGGTTCGACAGCGAAAGACGTCAACGCTGTACTTGGCGAGTTGTTTGAACGAGATTATCCGGTGGTGGAAGCGGCGCTAAAACTGCAACGTTATGTCATTGAAATGCAGGATACGGCCGGGGAATATCTGGCGGAAGAGTCTGATGCCAACCTGCCACCCATTCGCAAAAACTATGATGAGCTGGGTAATACAGTGCTGTCGTTGATGACGATACTCGAAGAGTTGGCTGAAACGGAAGAAGATAAGCAGGACACCATCGATCTTCGTAACCTGTTTGCCAAGTGGCAGGCATTGGCACTGGACGATGAGCAGTTGTTTGATTCTTACCGCGACAAGCTGCGGGAAGAGTTGGCGGCTGACCAATACACCGAGACGCTGGAAAGCGATATTGCCCGCGCTGACGCGGCGTTGGAAAAACTGGCAGCGTCTGCAGATATGATTGCTGAGACCGCAGACGATAAAGCGGCTACCGCAGTTCAAACGGCGGTCACCATGGTAGCGACGGTGTGGGTCGTGGCATTGGTGTTCGGTGTTGCCATCACCCTCATCTTGATGCGTTCAATCCTCAAACCGGTAGATTTACTGCTAGGCCGTATGAATGATATCGCGCAGGGTGAGGGGGATTTAACCCAGCGTGTGGATGAGAGTGGCAAAGATGAAATTGCTGCTCTGGGTAGGGCGTTCAACGGTTTTGTCGTCAAAATCCAGAGTCTGGTTTCACAGATTGCCAAAGAGTCAGAATCGCTCAATACCTCTATTTCGGCTATCTCCAGTCTTTCTAGCCGTGTCAGTGACCGGGTTCAGGTACAAAGTGACGAAGTGGAATCTGTGGTCAGTTCTATCGTGCAGGTCAACGAAGCGGCAGACAGTATTTCGTCAAATGCCCAGAACTGTTCTGATGCCTCGCGTTCGGCCAGTGAAGATGGTGCGTCCGCAAGGCAGGTTGTTCAACAGGCAGTGACGTCAGTGAAGGGGCTGGCGAGCGACATTGATGCCAGCTCCAGCGTGATCAACCAGCTCAACACGGAAGTGGCGAATATCGTGTCGGTGCTGAGTGTGATCCGCGATATTGCTGAACAGACCAACCTGTTGGCACTGAATGCGGCTATCGAAGCAGCCCGTGCCGGTGAGCAGGGACGTGGTTTTGCTGTGGTGGCGGATGAAGTGCGCACCCTTGCTTCACGCACCCAAAACAGCACCAACGAAATCCAGACCATGATCGACAGCCTGAAGAAAGGGGCGGATGACGCGGTATCCTCGATGAATCGTTCGAAAGAGGGCGGGGAAAGCACCGTGAACTACGCACAGGCTGCGGGTGAAGCGTTGGATCGTATCTCGTCTGCGATTGATGAACTCAACGCCATGAACGAGCAAATCGCTACTGCGGCAGAAGAGCAACGCGCGGTGGTTAACTCCGCGACCAGCAGTGCGCGTAACGTACAGGATGTGGTGGAAGAGAGCCGCGTGGCTGCCGGTGAAAACCTTGATTACACCAACAGTATGAGTGAGTCAGTTGGCCGACTGAGCCAGCTTGTTGGCCAGTTCAAGGTGTAAAGTTAGTACGCACTATTAGTGACAAGCCCGCAGATGCGGGCTTGTCTTTTTATCTCTATCCAGACTGTATTCAACCCTTCAACAGTGCCTTCCACGTGTTCTTGCCGACAATGCCGTCATCCATCAAGCCTTCCTTTCGCTGGAACTGCAGCACGGCGCGCAAGGTAGCTTGCCCAAACCTGCCATCAATCATCAATTTCAGGTTAAGTTTTTCATTAAGCAGGGTTTGCAGTCTCGCAACGGCCGCGCCGCTGGCCGTCAGTTCCAGCATGGGTTGGTCTTCGGCTTGTACGCTGCTGTCGGTGGCGTTTTTACGCTCGCCAGCGTCGGTCAGCCCCAGAACGGTTTTGTAGTCGAAAACCGGGCAGGTCTTAGTAGAGACTTCACAGTGGCCATGAAAAGTCAGCTGGTTATCGTAAGCGCGGTCAATTGCCTGACACAGTGCAATCACAGATTCAAACTGTGCCTTGGTGAAGTTTTCGCGTTTTAATCCATGCAGGCAGATGGCGATGGTGCCCGTATTATGACCCTGCTGGGCTGCAGGGGTTTCTTCCAGCGAGCGGCCATCTTCAATCACGCCATCTTTGCGGATGAAGTAGTGATAGCCTACATCCCGCCATCCCCGTTCTTTATGCCATTGCCGCATGATTTCCACACTGTCATGCTCCGGCAAATCACTGGCGCTGCAATGAAGAAAGACCCGGTCGACGGGTCGCGTGGGTCTGGAAAAGTTCATGCTGATACCTTTTTCCTGAGTTTCGTTTTCCCTTCCTGTTGTTGATCCCTGTTCGACGGTCCCTGCCTGAACGGCTTCCCTCCTTGTCTCTGAAAGTATCGTTGCGGGCGGAGTGTGGCGGCATGTCATTGGTGGGACTTGAATAAGAAAACACTAAACAGTGCAGTGCATGGCATGTCGCTATTTTCCAGATGCCGAAGCGTGATCCCCATTCAAAGCCACAAACAGTGGCGGGGTGATGCATTTCACACAACGTTTCCCATGCGACTTTTTTCCAGTAAATGTTAGTTATTTCATCTATTTGACTGGATAAGAAAGTCATAGCATTGCGACATCCGAATCAAACAGTAAGACATGCTATGAAAGTTGTTGCTATCACCGCTTGCCACACTGGTATCGCCCATTGCTACATGGCAGCCGACCGTCTGGTTGAAGCTGCCCGCTCCCTGAATATTCAAATAAAAGTCGAAACACAGGGTGCTATGGGTATCGAAAACAAAATCTCCGAACGCGAGTTTGATTCCGCGGATCATATATTGCTGGCCACTGAAATCAGTCCCTCCGAAAGCGAACGCTACGCAGGTAAGCCCCTCACCATTGTGTCGGTGCAAGAAGCCATCAATCACCCTATTGCCCTTTTGAAAAAATTTAAGTGAACATCATGAGAAAAGAAGTCGCATTTACCTGTGAGCTGCCAAACGGCATTCATGCGCGCCCTGCAAACCATCTGGAAGCGGTCTGCGCCCAGTTCAAAAGCGAAATTACCCTGCGTAACCTGCGCAACAACAATGAAGGTTCGGCAAAAAGCGTGCTGTCGCTGGTGGGTACTGACACTCTGCTGAACGACCCGTGTTCACTGATCATCGAAGGTGATGATGCAGAAGCGGCATTTGATGTGCTGGCGAAATACCTGCAGGAAGAGTTCCCACACTGCGATGAAGAGCTGGTGGTGATGGATGAAGGCGACGTGACGTTGCCACAGTCACTGATGCGCCACAACCCAACACTGATCAAATCCAAACGCCTGTCTGCAGGTATCGGCAAAGGCAAACTGGTGCGTTACAGCGAGGTTGAGCTGTCCCTGTTCGCTCATGCCGCTTCTACCATGTCGTTTGATGAAGCAAAACAGCAAGTGACGGTTGCGCTGCTGGATAAAGCAGAACTAGCAAGTGGTCAGGAAAAAGAGATCATCAATGCCCATCTCGGCATTCTGAAAGACGAAGCGCTGAACGAAGCGGTGGCTAACTGCGTTGCACGCGGCGATACGCTGGCGCAGGCTGTTCTCAAAGCGGTAGAGGGTATTTGCGCGACACTGTTGCAGTCTTCTTCTGATTACCTGAAAGAGCGCGTGCTGGATATTAAAGATATCGCACTGCAGCTTTTGATTGCGGCTCACCCGGAGATGAACGTTTCTACTGACTTCACCCTGACTGAAGCGTCTATCGTGATTGCCAATGACCTGACACCAAGCCAGTTCTTGGGCCTTGACCGCAATCACCTGAAAGGTCTGATCCTGACTCAAGCGGGCTCAACGTCTCACACTGTGATCCTGGCGCGTGCGTTTAACATCCCGGCTGTTTCCGGCGTGGCAGTGGAAGAATGCGCGGCGCAGGAAGGTGAGCTTATCTATATTGACGGCGGGCTGGGTGTGGTTTCCCCCGAGCCATCGCAGCACGTTGTCACCTATTTTGAACGCGCGATCTGGCTAGCAGCGCAAATGGCGAAAAAAGAGAGCCAATTTGTGAACGAGTCAGGTAAGACCCGCGACGGCAAAGAAATCGAAATCGCCGCCAACATCGCGTGTACGGTTGAAGCGGCACCTGCGTTTGAAAAAGGCGCGGAAGGCGTTGGTCTGTTCCGCACTGAAATGCTGTTTATGGATCGCGCAACCGCACCGGACGAAGACGAGCAGTTCAATGCTTACAAAGCGGTGCTGGAAGCCGCAGAAGGCAAGCCGGTAATCATCCGTACTATGGATATCGGCGGCGACAAGCCAATTGAATACCTGAACCTGCCACACGAACACAACCCGTTCCTGGGCTATCGTGCGGTTCGTATCTACCCGCAATTTATCAGCCTGTTCCACACCCAAATCCGCGCGATTCTGCGTGCAGCACCGTTTGGTAAAACCAAGGTGATGATCCCGATGATCCAAAGCATCGAGGAAATCCGCTGGGTGAAAGAGCAAATCAGCATCGTGAAAGCGCAGCTGGATTGTGATGGCGTTGCGTACGGCGAGTTTGAGCTGGGCATCATGGTAGAAATCCCATCCGTGGCATTCATCATGGATCAGTTCTGTAAAGAAGTGGATTTCTTCAGCATCGGCTCTAACGACATGACCCAGTACCTGCTGGCCGTTGACCGCGACAATGACAATGTGGCTAAGCTCTATAACAGCCTGGCGCCGTCATTCCTGCGCCTGCTGGATGCAGTTGTCACCGGCGCGCATGAGCACGGTAAATGGGTGGGTCTGTGTGGTGAGCTGGGCGCAAACAAGAAAGTGCTGCCACTGCTGGTAGGTGCAGGTCTGGATGAGCTGAGCATGGCCGCGCCAAGCATTGCCACCACCAAAGCGCAATTGAGCCAGCTGGACAGCGAACAGTGCCGCGAGCTTTTCGCTCAGGCATGCAACTGCCCAACCATTGCTGACGTTGAAGAGCTGCTGGAAACCTTCAGCCGTTCACAGGAAGGCAAGCCACTGCTGGCGACAGAATGTGTGCTGCTGGAGTGTGAATTCAACAGCAAGGAAGAAGCGATTCAAACGCTGGTTGGTAACCTGGGTATTCAGGGCCGTACCAACTTGGTGGGCGAGCTGGAAGGCGATATCTGGGCGCGTGAAGCGGTATTCACCACTGGTCTTGGTAACGGCTTTGCGATTCCGCACACCAAGTCAGACAACATTGTTCACTCATCGATTTCCATTGCACGCCTGAACAAGCCAGTGCGCTGGAGTGACGATGAAGACGGCGATGTCGAGTTGTTCATCATGCTGACGCTGAACAAAAACCAGGGCGACCAGCACATGCGCATTTTCTCCGGCCTGGCGCGCAAACTGATCCACGAAAACTTCAGAAATACCCTCAAAACCATGAAGACGGAAGAAGAGATGATCGGCTTCCTGACTTCAGAGCTAGGATTATAATAACTATGTAATTCAAATAACCCAATCACGAGTACTTATTTGCCGCTCTCTCCGAGCGGCTTTTTTGTTTGTAAAATAGAGCTGGGTAAATATTCTATCTATTGTGTTTTAGTTATTGCCGTTCAATTTTTCAAAGCACATTGTCATTTCTGTGGTTGATTTATTCTCTGTGGTGTATTCAGATGCATATACCATTGACCAGCCGTCATATTTTTCAAGCTTCTCATTAGTGCTTGAAGAACCAGTGCCAAATGTTTCACAGCGAATCATTTTAGATGATGATTGCTTGTCAAAGTCACGAATCTGGCTCGTAACATTTGCGCCTGAACATGCAACCAGAGAAAGGGAAAGTGCTGAGATTATTGCAGATTTGTACATGATAATGTCCATCAGTAAATTTGCGATGGACTTTAAACCGGAAGATATAATCAATCAATTAGATAGGGCGATTTTATTTCAAATAATCTATAGGTATTTTGATGGGGGAAGCGTTTAAAAATGAATGATGAGTTTTAGTGAGTTTTCTGTTTAATTCTTGTTGTTGGTGGGTTGGTGCGAAGAAAAATATAGCATTAGATTTTGCTAAGTAATTAATCAAAATTGGTTAATTACTTACGCCGCCAATCTATACTCACTCGGCGTTTTACCTGTCTTTTGCTTAAACACCCGGCAGAAATAGTTGGTGTCTTTAAACCCGCAGCGGTGGGCGATTTCGTCCACTTTGAAGTTGTATTTCTTGAGCATAAATTTGGCGCGGTCGAGGCGTACGTAGGTAACGTAATCGGCGTATTTTACCGAGCCCTCCTGGTTGAAAAGACGTGACACGTGGGCGGAGGACACACCGAAGCGGTTGGCGACGGAAACGCGGGTAATGTCTTTGTGGAAGTTTTCCTGCACATAGATACACATGCTGCGGTAAAGCTTTTCACCGCGGCTCACTTTTGCCTGTTGCGGGCCTTGCAGCAGTTCTTTGCAGTAGGCGAGCAGGGCATTGGCGAGGTGGTCTGCCATCACCACTGAACGGCTTTCGTCTGTCATGCTGTTGAGTGCATCCAGCACATGTTCTACCGCCATGGAGGTAGGCAGGGGCATGGCGTATTTCTGTACTTCGACAAAACCGTTACCCGTTTCGAAGTGGACAAAGCTGAAGCCAATCTGGTGTTTGCTAAACAGAATCGACAGCATTTTGCAGCCGTTTTCCCAGGTTGGTTTACTCCAGGCGTTCGAAGGGATGTAAACCATTTCACCTTGCTGTAGTTGGAGCTTTTTCTCGCCGGTACGGGCATCCACAACCAAGTCATATTCGCCATCCAGAATCACTTCCAGACGGTTAAAGTTCACCTGATACGCGCCTTCAGGCGGGGTGTTTTCACTGCAGCAGACTTTGGTCAGTTTGCCGTTGAAGTTAATCAGGGATTCAGCAATGTTGTGGTGCATGGTGGAGGCCTTTCAACAGAAAATATCGAGGTAAAGCGAAAAGGTGGATGATAAGGGGGACTTTACGTCGAGATGAAACAGAAAAACCGCGATATGGAACCGGAATCCATACCGCGGTTTTGGGGGTTATGCCTGAGCCAGCATGCTTTCCAGCTTGGCGATGATTTCAGGTGCTTGTTTCGCCGCTTGGGTAACGGTTACGCGCACAATCTTCTTGCCTGCAAAACGCTCTTCTTTCTTAATCGCGATGTCTTTGGTCAGTACCACAACATCTGCTGCTTCTACGTCTGCTGCGGTCAGTTCGTTTTCGATACCAATCGCGCCCTGGGTTTCAATCTTTGCATCCCAGCCTTTCGCTTTCGCCGCAGTTTCCAGCGCTTCAGCAGCCATGTAAGTGTGAGCGACACCAGATGGACAAGACGTTACACCAATCAATTTCATAATTATTTACCTGTGTTTCTTATTAGCGTTGTGCGTTAGTCGAAGGACAGTTCCAGTTCTTCGGTTTTAGCTTGTTTTTCTTCTTCGCGGTCAGCGATAGGTTTCTTCAGTGCGTTCACAATCAGCGCTGTGGTTGCTGCACCTGCGATAACCGCGACGACGTACATAATGCGACCTTCAACCACCGGCAGAACAATCAGACCGCCCCATGGTGCGTGGTTCAGAACACCACCCAGGAATGCCACGATGTTACCGACCATGCCACCTGCAACGATTGCTGGGATAACACGCGCTGGGTCGTTTGCTGCGAATGGGATGGCACCTTCAGTGATACCGATACAGCCCATGATGGTTGCTGCTTTACCTGCTTCGCGCTCTTCTGGGGTGTATTTCTTAGGAGACAGGAAGGTAGCCAGTGCCATACCCAGTGGTGGAACACAGATTGCTACGCCCACACCGCCCATCAGCCAAGGTTGTGTGCCAACCTGGGTTTGTGCGAACAGAGTTGCTACTTTGTTGATTGGGCCGCCCATGTCGAATGCCGTCATACCACCCAGTACCGCACCCAGAACCGCTTTAGATGTGCCAGCCATTGATTGCAGACCTTCGTTCATGAATGCCATGAAACCTGCGATTGGTTGACCGATAACCCATACCACCAGTGCAGATACGATGAAGGTACCGCCGATAGGAATGATGAAGTAGGTAGACAGCGCTTTAAGTTTGTTAGAAAGAGGAATGCGCTTCAGTTGCAGAACCACGTAACCCGCGATGAAACCCACCACGATAGCGCCGAGGAAACCTGCCTGTACCTGGTTTGCCAGGTAAGCACCAATCATACCCGGTGCCAGTGCAGGGCGGTCAGCGATAGAGTAAGCAATGTAGCCACCCAGAACCGGTACAAACAGGGTGAAACCTGCGATACCCATGTCCCACAGACCTTCCAGGAATACGCCTTCTGGCACAGCACCTTTACCGTTCAACATAACTGACAGAGCCAGCAGTACACCACCCGCGACAACGAATGGCAGCATGTGGCTGGTACCGGTTAGGAGGTGCCGTTTGAGTTCAGCGAAGTTTGTTTTCATAAGTCAGACCTTTGTATTCGAGTTATTGGATTGTGTTTCGTGATGGGCTGATTATGCGTCGCAGACACTGCTTAGGATATTGGACAAATAATTCCTTTACTGGAGAAATGTTGCATGTTGGCTTCACTGAGAAGGCAGTCACATATCTCGCATAATCAGTATCTTACGAAGTTGTTAACCGGTGTTTTCAGGTCTTTACGGAATGAAGTGTCGTATTAGGGTGACAAAGATCACAAGGAGCAGCGTGAAAGATAGGACGGGTGTGCTGTGGTATTTGTTTGTTTGGAAAGTGAAACTTTTGTCTCAATAGCTGCGCGATGTTCGAGCCTTTGACTATGCTTAACAGAGTGCAAAGCGAGGGCAAAGAGGCATATGGACTTTATCAATTTCAAAGTGGGACAAAAGACCGTAGCGTTAAAGATACTGGACATCCTTCTGACCGAGCAGTACGAAGAGAATCTCACCCAACTGCCCAACGACAACAAGAGCTTTCTGGGTATTAAAGACTTCATGGGCAAACCGGTGCCGGTGTTTGACCTTGGCATTATCCTGAACCGTATTTCTACCCGGGAAACCAACAATGAATTGATCAATCTGCTGCGTGACAGGGAGCAGGATCATGTCGACTGGCTGCATGAACTGAAACTGAGTATTGAGCAGGGCACGCCGTTCACCAAAGCACGCGATCCGCACAAATGTGCGTTTGGCCGTTGGTATGATCATTACAAGTCAGAAAACGACGACTTTAACGAGATCCTGCAAAAATTCGATGAGCCACATAAGAAACTTCATGGCCTGGCAGATATCGTTCTGGATATGGTGAAAGCGAACCAACAGCAGGAAGCCCAAGATACGTTTCACCGCGAAGAGCGCTCAACCTATGCCCGGTTAATTCGTCTGTTTGAGTCTGCCCGCGAGCAGCTTAGCCTGGACTACAAACCCATTATTGTTTTCACCACCAAAGATGGCTTTACACCAAACATCGGTTTGCTGGTGGACAAGGTAGAAGACAGTGTGACCGTGGCGGAATCAGACATCCAGCCGCTGGATGAGTTGGTGAAAGTTGGGTTTGATATCGACAAGCAAACCAAAAAGTTGATGCGAGGACTAATACGCCACAAGGAAAAACACAGCCTTATCCTCGACCCGACAGCGATTTTCCTCAATATGTCTGAAGAGGAAATTCAAGCGTCGATAGAAAGCGAGGAAAACGAATCGCTGGAGAACGTGGGGTAAATGCCAGTCGCATAAGTAATACTTTGATAACGTTTGAATACAAAGCATAGAAGGAAGGGGAGCAGGCACAGGTGTCGGCTCCCTTTTTGGTCTTGTGCTTGGGTCTGCTAGAGCAGGAGTACCGCGGCCTTCATTCGTGCCACTGCTTCTTCAAGCGTTTTGCGGGTACAGCCAAAGTTCAGCCGCACAAATTGTCGGTTACCGAAATCGATGCCCGGCGATAAACCCACGCCAGCCTGTTCAAAAAAGCGATGTGGGTTGTCGACAGGCAGTCCGCTGCAATCAATCCACGCCAGGTAGGTGGCTTCAATCTTTTCCAATTTCAGCCCCGGCAACGCGTTGATTTCCTGCATCAGATAATCGCGGTGCCCCCGCAAATAATCCAATTGTGCGTCCAGCCAATCCTGACCATGTTCATAGGCTGCTTCAGCCGCAGTGAACGCTAACAGACTGACACCCGGAACAATGCCCCGCTTCACTTTAATGAACCGTTGACGGATTTTCGGGTTAGGTATGATGGCGATAGATGCACCCAGCCCCGCAATGTTGAAGGTTTTGCTTGGTGCCATCAGGGTGACACTGCGCTGTGCGGCACGCTCGTTGATGCTGGCAAACGGAATGTGAGTGAGTGCTTCGTCCAGGATAAGGTCGCAATGGATTTCATCCGAGCAGACAAGGAGGTCGTGCTTTTCCGCAAAGGCGAGTGTCGCTTCCAGTTCTTCTTTGCGGTAAACCGTTCCACCCGGATTCAGTGGGTTACACATTTGCAGCAGGCCACCTTTGCCATCCAGTTGTTTTTCCGCTTCATCCAAATCTGGCATCCAACGGCCTTGATCCAATTTTACCGGCGCTTTTACCAAACGCCTTTCAGCGAACTTGGCCGAAGAGATAAATGGGGGATAAACCGGGGAAGGACTGACAATGGTTTGCCCTTCGTCGCAAAGGGCGCGGGCGGCGATATTCAAGCCGCAAACCAGACCCGGCAGATAAACCACCCATTCCGGTTCAATGTGCCAGCCATAACGTGACGCCATGCGCGCAACAAACAGATCGGTCAGATTGTCTGGCGCATGGGTATAACCAAGCACCCCATGGGCGATACGAGTCTGCAATGCATCAATGACGGCGGGCGGTGACTGGAAATCGCTGTCAGCGACCCACATGGGCAATATGTTCTGCCCTTTGTATTTATCCCATTTGTCACTGGCAGTGGTGGTGCGGTCTATTTCTTTGTCGAAATCGAATGAATGTGGTTTAGGCGACATCGATCTTCCCTGAATCATGACTTGGTCATTCAGCTTACTGAATAAGCAGGGAAATGGTAAGAATAAAAAATCGGGCTCAGGGCCCGATTTTTTAGGGGCAACAGACCCTAGTGTGCCGGCGTATGGGTACCGGTGAAGTTATTGATGGCGTAGGCCACGCGCTGCTCCGGTGTGGTGAGCTGGCCGGTCGAACCCATTTGTTCAATGTGGCGCAGCCTTGGCAGCAGGCCACAACCATTGGCGATTTGAATCGCAAGACCAGGGCGGGCGTTTAGCTCCAGCACCATTGGGCCTTTTTGCTTATCCAGCACCATGTCAGTACCGATATATCCCAGACCTGTCATTTCCCATGCACTGGCTGCCAGAGTCAGCAACTGCTGCCAATGTGGCACAGTCAGCTCGCTCAGGAGGCGTCCAGTGTCCGGATGGTGTTCAATCGGGCGGTTAAACTGCACGGCACGCAATGCTTTGCCCGTTGCCAAGTCAATACCGACACCGACCGCGCCTTGGTGGAGGTTGGCTTTACCGTCTGATGCTGCCGTGGAAAGGCGCATCATTGCCATGACAGGGTAACCTTTGAACACGATAACGCGGATATCAGGCACACCTTCATAACTGAAGCCGTCGAACACATCGTCAAACTGGATTAAGTTCTCCACCACGGCCACATCGTTCTTCCCGCCGAGGGAGAACAAGCCCGCAAGGGTGTTGGTGATATGGCGCTCGACTTCTTCCTTGCTCACTTCCGAACCAGACGGCTTTTTATACACACCGTCTTTGTTCGAGGTGATAACCAGAATTCCTTTACCGCCAGAGCCCTGCGCAGGCTTAATCACAAAGCCCGGCCAGTCTTTGACCATGTTGTGGATGGATGGCACTTCGTGTTGTTCGCTCAGCACGCCAATCAGTTCAGGCACGGTTGCGCCGGCTTTTTGGGCGATACGTTTGGTCTTCAGCTTGTTGTCCACCAGCGGGAACAGGCTGCGTTTGTTGTAGCGGCCAATGTAGCTGATGTTACGGCGGTTCATGCCCATGATCCCGGCTCGGTTGAGCCGGAATGGGGAGGTGTATTTTTTCAGGAAGCCGAACATGCTGTCAGTCCTTCACCAGTGGCTTGAAGCGCTTAAGCTCGCTCAGGCGGTAACCGGTGTAGTTACCCAGCATCAGGATAACCGCCAGGATCACCAGTTGGATGCCGATAAAGTTGAAGGTGATATGGCGCACAAACTCATTGGTCATCGCCAGGTAAACCAGCACGGCTGTCAGCAACGAGCCACCACCTTGAACGATGACCTGCTTCGCGCCTTCTTCTTCCCACAGAATAGACATACGTTCGATGGTCCACGACAGGATAATCATCGGGAAGAAGGTAATAGAAAGACCTTCAATCAAACCAATCTTGAATGCGACTACGGTAAAGACAGAAATAATCAGGATTACCGTGATAATGACCGCCGATATCCGGGCCACCAGCAACAGGTTGAGCCGCGACAGGTAACTTCGGATAACCAGACCGGTGCCCACAATCAACAGGAAGCCAACCACACCCGGCACCAGCTGGGTTTGTACGAAGGCGACGGCAATCAGCACCGGCATGAAAGTACCGGAGGTTTTCAGGCCAACCAACACGCGCAGCATCACCACAATCAGCGCCCCGATAGGGATCAGCATGATGGTTTTGAACATCGCCTGTTCTTCAATCGGCAGGCTGTGGATAGAGAAATTCAGTAGGCTTTCTGCTTGGATTTTCTCGTCAGTGGCCTGTTGTGGACTGATGTCCTGGGAGATGATCGAGAAGCTTACCTGGCTGTTGGTACCACCGACCACTTCAAGCAGTGGGGTGCCTTTTTCATTCCAGATCAGCAGATCTTTCGAGGCATCAATCGAGCCGCTATCAAGGTTGAACAGTTGCCAGTCACTGCCGTCCCAAATCTCTACCATGGAGATAATGCTCTGGCGGCGTCGGCCATCTTCCAGTTGCAATGCACCAACTACGCGGGCATGGATGTTTTCCAAAGAAAGAATCGCAACCACGGCGTCAGCCTTGCTCATTTCTTTGGTCAGCAACGAGGCATTCTGGCTGTCAGCTTCATTGAACTGTTTGATCAGCTCACGGGTTAGCGTGCTGTTGTCCGCTGAACGTTGGCGCGCTTGTTCCAGCATGGCTTCTGCCGCGGTTTTGAGCGGGCCGTCAAGGGCAATAGGGGAGACGTCACCCAGCGGTGGCTCAGTAGCAAACTTTGCATTTTCATCCACCAGCATCTGGTTTTTGAAATAGAGGATTTGCTGGCCAGTGGCTTCGCGTTTACTCCACTCGGCGCGACGGCCATCCTGGGTGTTGACCAGTGCAAAGCCGTAACCCGGCGAACTGGTGTGCTCATTAATCAGTGTAAAGCCAGATTGTGTATCCGGTGTGGCGAGAGAGACTTTTACCGGCTCGCCTTTGGCTTCAAATTCAACACGGGCTTCCACTTCCCAAACTTGATGTTTTTGACCGGCAGTCCATGGCACACCGTATACATCGTGACGGTAAATGCTCATGCCAAGGCCGACTACAATCAGCAGGCTGATGAGCATATAAAACGGAACGCGTGATGTCATTGTTTCCTCGATATCAACACTGAGTAGGCTCAGGGATTATTTTTGTTCAGCGACGAATTTGGGATGGATGTATGCCTGACTGACGTCAACCATAGCGATATCTTTGAAAAACTCCCGGCCAAGCAGCACTGGGAATTCCATATGCGAACGGTCGGCCAGCGTAAACTGGGCGCGTTCATGCAGGTTGCCCAGACGGACGCGAAGTTCAACAACCGGGCGGCGCTCGAGTTCTGTGGTCGTCGCCTGGCGGATTTTTACCCAGCGGGTTACCGGCGCTTCGATAGTGGCCGTAGGTTCAGCTTTGCCTTCTTCGTTCTGGGTATGTGCCAGATTGAAACGCACCCAGGTTTTACCGTCACGCTCGAATTCCTGAATGTCTGTGGCGTTCAGTGACGAGGTGGTGGCACCGGTATCAACACGTGCTTTGTAATTGGCACCTGCTGAGTCAATCCAGACCCACTCCTGTTCACCCAGAATGGTTTTATCGAGCTTCTGTGGAACAGGGACTTCTTTTTCCACGTAGATGATTTGCGGCTCAATGTGGTTGTTCGCCGCTGCACGCGCCTGGTTTTGTTTGAGAATTTTAAGGGTGTCAGACACGTCAGTGAGCTGCTGCTCCAGCGTCGCAATCTGGGATTGCTGGGACTCAACGCGCTCGTTGATGACGGCAAAATCACCCTGCAGATTAGTCTCTACATTGTTGATGGCGTTTAAAGTCTGCTGGTGTTGTTCTTGAGATGTAATGCTGCAGCCAGAAAGTACGGCAGTGAATACAATCAGCAATCCGCTGCGAGTTAGCATGTGGAGCTCCGTGCTGAGGTTTAAAGCGTTGAATTTAGGGAGTGTAGTTTATAAACAAACAACTTCAAGACACGGGATTCAGACGACTGAAACCTTATCTTGAAGGTGCTGGAGTATATAGTGAAACAAAGGACGCGAGAAGCGTCCCATGTCATGGTTTAGTCAGGATTTTTTGCGACGAGAACCGCGCGCTTTGGTGCTGGATAACCTTCAACCGTTTTCGTTGGGTCGTTCGGATCCAGATAGTCTGGCAGTGAGTTGTGCGTCATCCAATCTGTGGTGCGCTGCTCGTCAGTGGTGGTAACACATTCATCCACGATACGCACGTCAACAAAGCCCACTTTCTCCAGCCACACTTTCAGTGCTTTTGCGGATGGGAAAAAGTAAACGTTATGCATTTGTGCATAGCGGTCAAACGGCACCAATACGGCATTTTCATCGCCGTCAATGACCAGAGTTTCCAGTACCAGCTCACCGTTTTTCACCAGTTGGTTTTTCAGTTGGATCAGGTGATCCAGTGGCGAGCGGCGGTGGTACAGCACACCCATGCTGAACACGGTGTCGAATGCTTTCAGTTCCGGCAGTTTTTCGATACCCAGCGGCAGCAGATGTGCGCGTTGATCATTGCCCATCAGGCGGCGAATGGCTTCGAATTGCACCAAAAACAGCTCAGAGGGATCAATACCGACAGTCAGTTCTGCACCTTCACCCAGCATGCGCCACATGTGATAGCCGTTGCCACAGCCTACATCCAGCACATAACGGCCTTTCAGTGGCGAAATGTGTGGCAATACGCGATCCCATTTCCAGTCTGAACGCCATTCTGTATCAATGTGAATGCCGTGCACGTGGTAGGGGCCTTTACGCCATGGGTGGAATGAACGCAGCAGGTTCTCGATTTTCGCACGCTGGCCTGCAGGCAGTTCGTCTTCTGTGCCGATGGTAACGCTGTCTTTGATATCGACAACCGCAGGGGCATCCACCGGGATTTTCTTCAGCACACGCATCCACTTCGGCAAGTCACCGTGGGGCTGGTTTTGCCACTCCGTCAGTTGGGCTGGGAGGACGTTCAGCCAGCTTTGCAGGCGGTTTTTGGCAATGAGTTGATAAAAATCAGAAAAATCGAACATAGGAATCGTCTTATTGTTTTCATTTGAACGCCGGTTTTTCTCCGACGCTTTTTCAATTCGTGGGTAATTGGTGACTTAACAGCAAACTATTATTTGATGGCAAACATAGAGCCAAAGTTAAAGCACTGGAACCATACCGCCACGCTGCTGAAACCAATGTCTTTCAGGCGCGCGTTGTGGGTGTCGATGCTGTCTGGCTTCATCACGTTTTCCAGCGCGCTGCGTTTTTGGCTGATTTCCAGTTCACTGTAGCCGTTGGCGCGTTTGAAGTCGTGGTGCAGGTCGATAAGCAACTCGTTCGCAGTTTCATCGGCGAAATTGTACTTCTCGGACAGGATCAGGATGCCGCCTGGTTTCAAGCCTGCGTAGATTTTCTTCAGCAGTGCCTGACGATCATCCGGGCTCAGAAACTGCAGGGTGAAGTTCAATACAACAACCGAAGCGTTTTCGATGTCCACGTTGCGGATATCCGCTTCAATGATCTGTACGTCAGTGTCTGAGCGGTATGCGTTAACGTGCAGTTTGCAGCGTTCAACCATGGCAGGAGAGTTGTCTACACCGATAATGGTGCAGTCAGGTGCCTTGATGTGGCGACGCATAGACAGGGTTGCAGCACCGAGTGAGCAGCCAAGATCGTAGATGTTGCTGCCTTCTGTCGCGAAACGTTCAGCCAGCATACCGATCGCGGAAATGATATTGCTGTAGCCCGGTACCGAGCGTTGAATCATATCCGGAAAAACTTCGGCGACGTTTTCGTCGAAGGTAAAGTCACCCAGTTTTTCAATTGGCGCAGCAAAAATTTTGTCGCGATTTGCCATCTGAACCTGCCTCTAGCGCGCACCACGTCTGTACTGCTTCCTGACACGCGGCGTCTTGTGTATCGGGTGATGACAGATCCCATCGGTCATCAAAAAGGCGCGTATTGTAGAGAATTTTGCGTTCGTTGTCTTTATCTGCAAAACCAGATTCAGAGCAAAGAGATTTGCGAGGAGATCTCCGGGGTTTGAAGCGGTGCCATTGGAGGAAGCGCAATGTGGGTGCGGAGTGTCTGGTAAAACTGCTCTGCCAATTGGGGGGCGTCTGCATTGTCTGCAGTGTGGATGAAAATGTAGGGCGTTTTCCCTTCATTGATCCATTGCGGAATTTTGGTCAGCCAGTCTGCCAGATAGGGGGTGTTTCGCTCCAGAGTAGGATCCCCGATAAAGCGCATCATGGGTGTACTGGCGGTCGAAATCGCATGGACAGGAACCCTGGGCTTTTCGTTTTGTGCCTCGCGCAGCGCTTCGGTATCCCCAGCCACTGCAAATATTGGTCGGCTGTCCATGATGATGCGGTTAGCACCAAATTCCATCAACATAGCGTTTAGCGCCCGCTCGTCATCGCCCTTGGCGAAAAATGCGGGATGACGCACTTCAACGCCCACGTTAAAGCCTTTGGGCATGCGGCTCAGAAACTGTTTTAGATCCGGCAATGAAGCTGGGCTGAATGCCGCCGGCAACTGGATTTTCCAGATACCAATCCGTTCATGCAAAGGTGCCATTGAGCGAATAAATTCAGAGGCCAATTCGTCGGCGTGCCTCAGCATCCGCTCATGGGTAATGGTTTGTGGGAATTTGAACGTAAACTTGAATGCATCGCTGGTGGCCGATTTCCAGTTCGCGACAGTAGAGGGTGACGGGGATGCATAGAAGGTGGTGTTGCCTTCTACAGAATTAAATACCTCGGCATAGCGCGCCAATCTCTCACCGCTGGTTGTGCCGGACGGATAAAGCACCTGTTTCCACGAATCGCGCGACCATCGTGTCATGCCGATATAAAGCGGCGGTGAGGTGAGTTGTGAAAGCGGCGTTTGCAATGGAACGTCCTCGGCCATAGGGGAGCCGCCATTGTGGAAGTGAACGGCGTAAAAGGTCAATCCTTGCTGCTTTTTTGCGCGATTGGGTCGAATTCGTGGATTCGGTTGGCTCTGATTTACCTCAGCGTTAAATTTTCCTTTATAATGCTCCGTCTTTTTGAAATATTCAGGCTTTGGCTGTTTGTTCTCAATCAGCGGAAGTCAGCAGACATTTCTGCAAACCTACATTCGACACTTTGCGCCTTTCGGCGTGAAAGGACAGTAAGTAACAGATCGGGAAATTCATATGCGCACCCAATATTGTGGTCACCTGAACAAAGCCCTGGCAGGGCAAACTGTAGAACTATGCGGCTGGGTTAACCGTCGTCGCGATTTAGGCGGTCTTATCTTCATCGATATGCGAGATCGTGAAGGTATCGTTCAGGTAGTTGTCGACCCGGATATGAAAGATATCTTCGAGGTTGCTAACCAACTGCGTAACGAATTCTGTATCAAAATCACCGGTGAAGTGCGCCTGCGTCCTGACAGCCAAATCAACAAAGGTATGGCTACCGGTGAAGTAGAAGTGCTGGCTCGCGGTGTTGAAATCATCAACCGTGCTGCGCCACTTCCACTGGACTTCAACCAAAATAACTCTGAAGAACAGCGTCTGAAGCACCGCTACCTTGACCTGCGTCGTCCTGAAATGAGTGACCGCATCAAGCTGCGTGCAAAAGCGTCTAGCTTTGTTCGTCGCTTCCTGGATGAAAATGGCTTCCTGGATATCGAAACCCCAGTACTGACCAAAGCGACCCCAGAAGGTGCGCGTGACTACCTGGTACCAAGCCGTGTTCACAAAGGCAGCTTCTACGCGCTGCCTCAGTCTCCACAGCTGTTCAAGCAGCTGCTGATGATGTCTGGTTTCGATCGTTACTACCAAATCGTTAAGTGTTTCCGTGACGAAGACCTGCGTGCAGACCGTCAGCCAGAATTCACCCAAATCGATATCGAAACCTCATTCATGAGCGCGGAGCAAGTGCGTGAAGTGACTGAGAAGATGGTTCGCGACATGTGGCAAGAGCTGCTGAACGTTGATCTGGGCGACTTCCCACAAATGACGTTTGAAGAAGCGATGCGTCGTTTCGGTTCAGACAAACCAGACCTGCGTAACCCGCTGGAAATGGTTGACGTTGCAGATCTTCTGAAAGACGTAGACTTCAAAGTCTTCTCTGGCCCTGCGAACGACCCGAAAGGCCGTGTTGCAGTTATCCGCGTACCAGGCGGCGCAGAACTGTCTCGTAAGCAAATCGACGACTACACCAAGTTCGTAGGTATCTACGGCGCGAAAGGTCTGGCGTGGGTGAAAGTGAACGATCGCGCTGCAGGCATGGAAGGTATCCAGTCTCCAGTGGCTAAGTTCCTGACTGAAGACGTTGTTAACGCGATTCTGGAGCGTACTGGCGCAGAGTCTGGCGACATTATCCTGTTCGGCGCAGACAGCAAGAAAGTGGTTACCGAAGCGATGGGCGCACTGCGTCTGAAGCTGGGCACTGACATGGGTCTGACTGACACCACCAAGTGGGCACCACTGTGGGTTGTTGACTTCCCAATGTTCGAAGAAGACGAAGAAGGTAACCTGCACGCGATGCACCACCCATTCACGTCTCCACTGAATGTGTCTCCAGAAGAGCTGAAAGCGAACCCTGCAGCCGTTAATTCTAACGCTTACGACATGGTTCTGAACGGCTACGAAGTGGGCGGTGGTTCTGTACGTATCCACAACCCAGAAATGCAAACCGCAGTATTTGACCTGCTGGGTATCGACGCAGAAGAGCAGAAAATCAAGTTTGGCTTCCTGCTTGAAGCACTGAAGTACGGTACACCACCACACGCGGGTCTGGCATTCGGTCTTGACCGTCTGGTGATGCTGCTGTGTGGCACCGAAAACATCCGTGATGTTATCGCGTTCCCGAAAACCACGGCGGCTGCGTGTCTGCTGACCGACGCACCAAGCGAAGCAAACCCAGCTGCGCTGGAAGAGCTGGCGCTGAGCATCACTGCTGCAGCGAAGAAAAACGAAGAGAACAACGCGTAATCCGCGCTGACTTCTTCCCCGGTCAACAGACCATGACAATAAGGCCAGATTATCTGGCCTTATTTGTTTCTAAAGTAAGTCATTAAAAGCAAACAGATATGGGCTTTATCCCAGACAGCACTTGTCTGTTTTGCTATAAGTTTCAATCAAAGTAATAAACTGATTTAGATATTGCTTTGCCCTAAGACTTTGGTTTCTCAGCTAGGCGGCAAGTTATTTAGAACTCATGAGCATACGCAGTTATGTGATTGAGGCTAAATAGCGCAGCCAACAACGCTGAGGAGTCAAAGGCGACGGGGAAAGATGAGGAGAATGAAATATGGCAGGTCACAGTAAATTCGCCAACATTAAACACCGTAAAGCGGCACAGGATGCCAAGCGCGGTAAGATCTTCACCAAACTGATCCGTGAAATCACAGTTGCAGCCAAAGAAGGCGGTCCAGAGCCAGAAAACAACCCACGTCTTCGTGCGGCGATTGATAAAGCGCTGTCTAACAACATGACTCGTGACACCGTTAACCGTGCAGTTACCCGCGGTGCGGGCGGCGAAGGCGACGAGAACATGGAAACCGTGATCTATGAAGGTTACGGTCCAGGCGGCACGGCAGTGATTGTGGAATGTATGACGGACAACCGTAACCGCACTGTTTCCGGTGTACGCCATGCATTCTCTAAAGCGGGCGGCAACCTGGGTACTGACGGCTGTGTAAACTACCTGTTCGACAAAAAAGGTGTGATTTCTTACGCGCCGGGTCTGGATGAAGACGCAGTGATGGAAGCGGCATTGGAAGGCGGTGCAGACGACGTTGAAACCAATGATGATGGCTCTATCGACGTTTACACCACTCCGCAGGATTTCGGTTCAGTGAGAGATGCGTTGGATGCGGCAGGCTTTGAAGCACAAAACGCGGAAGTGACTCTGGTACCTTCAACCAAAGCGGAACTGGATGAAGCGACAGCACCTAAACTGATGCGTCTGATTGATGCATTGGACGATCTGGACGACGTTCAGGAGGTTTACCACAACGGTGATATGTCTGACGAAGTCGCGGCGACGCTGGAATAATCACGAGTGGCTATTATTCTCGGGATTGACCCGGGTTCGCGGATTACTGGTTATGGCGTGATCCGCCATCAAGGCAGACATCTGGAATATCTTGGCAGCGGTTGTATCCGCACAGAATCGGAAGATTTAGCGGGTCGCCTCGGCCAGATTTATGCCGGTGTCAGCGAAGTGATCACCCAGTTTCAACCAGACACTTTTGCTATTGAGCAGGTGTTTATGGCGCGAAATGCCGATTCAGCGTTAAAGCTCGGTCAGGCACGTGGCAGTGCGATTGTTGCTGCGGTCAACGCGGGTCTGCCTGTCAGCGAATACGCTGCGCGTTTGATTAAGCAAGCGGTGGTAGGTAAAGGCAGTGCGGACAAGAAGCAGGTGCAACACATGGTGGTGCACATGCTCAAACTCCCTGCTACTCCGCAGGCCGATGCTGCTGATGCGTTGGCGGTAGCGATTTGTCATGCCCACACCAATCACACGCTGGTGGCGATGGCCGGACAGGCGAAAAGTGCCCGCCGTGGACGCTACCGCTAGAAAGTGACACTTCCAATGAAAGAAGAGCCTGCAATTGCGGGCTCTTCTTGCTTCCAATAAAGCAAAAACGTCAAGCGGTGGATTCTTCTTCCAAAATGATAGGCTCAAACACAACTTGGCCGGCATCTGCATCGGGTACCCAATGGTGTCCTTCTGCCGCGTGAACCAGGTCATAGCCCACCTTCTGTTTTTGCACTATCCAGCATTGTCCCTCTTTTGCCGCCAACGTGCAGGCAAAGCGCCCGTCATCAGTGCGGAGCAACAGCGTAATATTGGGTGATGTACCAAAGTTAGCCCCGACATAGCTGGGATTAAAGTACTCCAGCGGGTTGTCTGGAGATATGTTGTACACATCCATATCCTCCCCTGGGTAGACTGTTGTGCCCTCCTGCTGGAAGAAGCGGCCAATACTCTGCGCAAACTGATTCTGCCAATTTCCGGTTGCTGCTGTTTTATAGTGGTTGATTAGATCACCGATGGTTTTAAACGTTTCTCCGGCCGACAGGCACGTGAGGGCTTCCGGCTTAAAAATATCAACCAGCAGCGCATTTGGATCGGGCAGGACAATGCATTGAATGGGCTTATGGGTATTGTTTGCAAGGTAGATGGCTTGCGACATGAGTGGCTCCCTTAAAGCGTGAAACTGTCAAACCGTATTGCAAACATCCTCGGTTTTTATTGGTGTTTTTGTGCTTACTATTGCATAGGTAAAGTTATGTTAAGTGACTATAAAGTCAAGTGTGCGTGTATGGAAAGGTGTGCACTAGGCATATAGGGAGACTTGGACGTTGATAGCGTATTGGTGGATTTGAATATCCCATCTCAGCTATTGGAACTCTGATTTATTGCTACGATCCTGCTGTTAAAACTCGGCAGGTACCCATTTCTTTTCTATCGTTACCTTATCTGTTTTTCAGTGTGTTACAGGGAATGATGATGAAAATTTTAAAATGGGTTCTCAGCATATTTATTGCGTTTGTTTTTATTCAATCACTTTTCTTTAAATTTACCGGTTCGCCAGAAACTGATTTCATTTTTGGTACCTTGGGTGAATGGTCGGGTTTGGCATGGTTTGGTAAATACGGTGCCTACATGGTGGGTATTGTCGAGTTGATTGCTTCAATACTGCTGTTTACACGTTTGCATGCACTGGGTGCATTTCTGGCAATTTGCACCATGACAGGCGCTATCTTCTTCCACCTGTTTACTCCGATTGGTGTTGCGCAGCCTGCCTTTGATGAAGCCGGAAAGGTGGTCGGCAATGACGGTGGTACACTGTTTGTCATGGCGTGCCTTGTGTGGGTGTCTGCGGCGTTTTTGCTGTACCAGTCCAAAAAAGGTGATAGGGAAAGAGTGGATTAATCGCCATTTTGCAAACCTTGAAACAATTCGCGTCAGTTAGTGAACTGACTTCAGACTCGGCGTCGATAAATTGTAATTTCCCAATCGTGATGGAAGGGTGTGCGAAGCCTTCATCCAGCTAATTTGGGAGATTACCTTGCGCGCCGTTTTACTGTCTTTTATCACCTTTGTTGTCGGGATGCACATTGCCTACGCCGACTACATGCAATACGACTCGTCGTATAAGAGCCTGAAAGTTGGCTCATCAACGCTGCAGTCTTTGAAACACCACCACGGAACGCCACTGAAAACGGTAGAGAAGAAAGACTTCACGCTCTACAGATACCGGGATTTTGATGCAGCGGTTAATAAAAGTGATGGCAAGATACGCAGCATCATCATTTTTGACCGCCGATTCAAAGACAGGAACTACTTGCAGGTAGGTGACCGTAAGCGCAGTGTGGAAAGTGTGCTTCGTATGAAGATCGACGATAACGTCGCTGTGGATCGTGTGAATGGCATTGTCTACTGGTTTAAAGATGATCGGATCCAGAAGATCGTTCTGGCTCATCAACTCAAACGTTAAACCTTTTGCAAAGGATCGGTTCGTCAATGCAGTTTCGGGTATAGTAAAAACGCTGTTGCAACTTTTCGAGTGAGTAGCCTGTGTCTGAACCTTCCTCCGCACAACATGAAAATACCCGCACCATTATCCGCTGGCTCGCAGCGTTTCTGAGTCCTTATAAAAAGCGGGCTTTTGCTGCGATATTTTTCCTTTGTGTAGGATCACTGAGTTGGCTGGCACTGGGGCAGGCGGTCAAGCTGGTGGTGGACGAAGGCTTTCTCTCCCGTAATGCTGCTGAACTCAACAAGATGGTGATGGTGATTTTGGCTATCACGGTTGTCAGCGGTATTGCGACGTTCTGCCGCTTCTATTTGATGACCTGGCTGGGCGAACGGGTGAGCGCAGATATTCGAAAAGCGGTTTACCACCACCTGTTGACCCTTTCCCCTGCTTTCTTTGCCAAAGAGCGTACCGGCGAAGTGATCAGCCGGTTTACGGCAGACACGACCTTGCTGCAAAGCGTGGTGGGCTCAAGCCTTTCGATGGCGTTACGTTCTACCGTTTCAGTGCTGGGTGGCCTCGTCATGATGGGGATCACCAGTATCACCCTGACTGGTCTGGTTTTGCTTGCTGTGCCTGTTGTGCTGGTGCCAATCGGTGTACTGGGCAGGAAAGTGCGTCGTTTGGCGCGGATCAGTCAGGATAAAGTGGCGGATCTCGGTGCCCACGTTGATGAATCCCTGCACGAAATCCGAACTGTTCAGGCATATAACCATGAGCAATCCGATATCCGTCACTTTGACGGGCGGGTTGAGTCTGTGATGCAGGCAGCGCGGCTGCGCATTCGTTACCGCGCGGCGCTTATGGCATCAGTGGTATTGCTGTCTATCGTCGCCATTGTATTGGTGACATGGCTAGGGGCGCTGAATGTGTTGGAAGGGTCGCTCACCGCGGGCCAGTTATCCGCCTTTATGTTTTATGCCCTGATGGTCGCAGGAGGCGTGGCTACCATCAGTGAAGTGATTGGTGAGATCCAGCGGGCAAGCGGAGCGACAGAAAGGCTGATTGAGCTGTCGCGCATGCCACAGGACATCAAAGAGCCGCAAAACCCGGTCGATTTTCCTGCTCATGCGCTGGGCGATATTACCTTCGACAATATTTCCTTTACCTATCCGGGCGATGAAAACAACGCTGTGTTTGAGTCTCTCTCTTTCAGTGTGAAAGCGGGAAAACGTGTTGCTTTGGTTGGGCCTAGTGGGGCAGGGAAAAGTACCGTATTTGGTCTACTGCAGCGCTTCTTTGACGTTGATAGCGGGTCGATACTGTTGGATGGCATCGCAATCAATGACTTGTCGCTAGATGCGCTGCGAAAGCAGTTTGCGTTGGTGCCACAGGAGTCGGTGATCTTTGCGACTTCGGTGCTGGAAAACGTGCGCTACGGTGACCCTGATGCCAGCGAGCAAGCGGTTATTGAGGCGTGTGTTGCGGCGCGCGCCCATGACTTTATTTCTGAGTTGCCCCAAGGCTACGCCACAGAATTGGGAGAGCGGGGCGTTCGGCTTTCCGGCGGGCAAAAGCAACGTATCTCCATTGCCCGTGCCATCTTGGCAAACCGGCCTGTTCTCCTGCTGGATGAAGCGACCAGCGCACTGGATGCGGTTAGCGAGCACAAAGTCAAAGCTGCGCTCGATACCCTGATGGAAAATAAAACCTCACTCGTGATTGCCCACCGTCTGGCGACAGTTGTCAACGCTGACCGGATTCTGGTGATGGATAATGGCAAGATCGTGGCGACAGGTACGCATAATGAGTTAATGGCTTCTTCGCCGCTATACCGTGAATTCGCCGCATTGCAGTTGGTGTCTGAAGTGGATGAACCGTCTTCGCGTTTAGTGGCGAAGTAGTCATTTCTCTGTCAGATATCTGCCCTGTGACTTTACAGTTGATATAGGTGTCTGATGCAATGACGAAAACGGATGAAAAAAAAGGAAATTATCGATGAAAAAGCTATTGGCGGTATTCGCAGTACTGTTTGTGGTTGCCGGTTGTTCACCTGAAGTGGGTAGCGAGAACTGGTGCAAGGAGCTGAAGGAGAAGCCGAAAGGTGATTGGACAGCGAATGAAGCCGCAGACTTTGCCAAACACTGTATCTTGTGATTTGCAGGTTTAGACACAATAAAACAGGCGGGATATCCCGCCTGTTTGCGTATTGATGGGCCGGATTACAGCGAAACCGCAGTTTCCAATGCCAGACCAATCATGTCGTTCAGCGTGGTAACACGATCTTCGGCGCTCAGCGCTTCGTGACGGATGATGTGGTCAGTCACAGTACAAATTGCCAGTGCACGTACACCAAACTCAGCCGCCAGACTGTAGAAGGCGCTCACTTCCATTTCCACACCGTAGACGCCGTATTTGGCCAGCAGCGGGTAGAAGTCTTCATCTGGGCGGTAGAACATGTCAGACGAGAACACGTTACCCACTTTCACTGACAATTCTTTTTCTTTCGCGATATCAACGGCGGTGCGCAGCATGTCGTAGTTGGCAATCGCAGCAAAGTCGTGATCGCGCAGACGGGTACGGTTCATCTTGGAGTCGGTTGAAGCGCCCATGGCGATAACCAGATCCATCAGTTTTACGTCATCGTGGATAGCGCCACAGCTGCCGATACGGATCAGGTTTTTCACGTCGTAGTGGTTGATCAACTCGTGAACATAAATAGAAGCAGAAGGGGCGCCCATACCGTGACCCATCACAGACAGTTTCTTGCCTTTGTAGAAACCAGTGAAACCCAGCATGCCACGAACATCGGTTACCTGAACAGCATCTTCAAGGAAGTTTTCAGCGATGTATTTTGCGCGCTGCGGGTCACCCGGCATCAGGATAGTTTCTGCGAAATCGCCTGGGTTGGCATTAATATGTGGAGTTGCCATTTTTGCTCCTAAAGGGATAATGTCGGTCGCGCCCACTTTAGGGGGTGAAATGCGGCGAAAAAAGGACACTTGTCCGTTTCACGCTGAATCTAAGGCATAAATGGAGCTTTTGACTGCGACTCACGGAAACGAGTTTTACTGATTAAAGTGGTTATGTCTCTGCAGGCTCAAACTTCGCTCTACCAATCTTTACTGGCACTGCCGTGTTGCCGTCCTTTTAAAATCCATCCCGAAGAAACCTTCCTGGTGCAGGGAGAAATCGCCAACGCCCTTTATTTGGTGAAAGATTGCGATTTTTACGTTTCGTACCTCACGCCGACCGGGAAGCGATACATCGTCAGTACCCAAAAGGGCTTTACCGGCGTGTTGGGTGAAATGGAAGTGTTCCGCCCCGAAGGACGCTACGTGTTCAGTGTCACCGCCAGTGCACCGGCATCCGGGTATCAAATCAGCAAAGCACGTTTGTTGGAAGCGGTTACCCAGCATCCGGAAATGGCGATTCATTTCCTCCAACTCGTCTCAGGCCGTTACGAGGAGTCCATCGGTCATACACTCAGCAATCTGCTTTACAGTCTCAGGTTCAACATTATCCGCGCCATGCTCAAACAATCAGAAAAAGAGGATGGGGGATGGTTTGAGTTTAAAACCGAGCAATATGCTGGAGAGCTTGGCGCCACACAACGCGCGTTCAGGCGAGTGATTAAAGATCTGGTGGATGAAGGGCTGGTAGATAAAAAACGCAGCAGTTATCGCATCGCCATGCCGGAAACCTTACTCGAGGAATTGGACGATGCCCGTTAGCAATCGTTTTCGTTAAACGTTTGCGCACTCCGACAAATTTCAACTTTTTTGGCTGAAAAAGCGCAATAAGCGACCAAAAAGGACAAGTGTCCTTCTTTCCTTTTCCGGCCAGCGTTACAAACGCGCTGGCCGCGATTCCTTCGCAAGATTTACCCTCAGCCCACAAGAGAACACGCAGATGATGAGCATTATTATGAGTCTCATTGGCATGGCATCTTTGATTGCTATTGCCGTTTTGCTTTCAGATAACCGTAAAAAGATTAACGTCCGTACCGTTGGCGGTGCCCTGATCATCCAAGTCGCCTTTGGCGTCTTTGTCATGTATGTGCCGTTTGGTCAGGCCATGCTGCAAACCATCGCGGATGGCGTTGGTAGTGTGATCAGTTATGCAAACGACGGTCTGGCATTTACGTTTGGCGATCTGGCGAAATACAAAGTCGGATTTGTCTTCGTCATCAATGTGCTTTGTGTGGTGATTTTTATCTCTGCGCTGATCTCAGTGTTGTATTACCTGAAGATCATGCAGAAGGTGATTTCTGTGATTGGTGGTGCGCTGCGTAAAGTGCTGGGTACCAGTCATGCAGAATCAATGTCAGCGACGGCAAACATTTTTGTTGGCCCTATTGAAGCGCCTTCGCTGGTTCGTCCTTTTGTGGGCACCATGACCCGCTCTGAACTGTTTGCTGTGATGGCGGGTGGTCTGGCATCTGTGGCTGGCGGCACCATGATTGGCTACATCAATCTGGGTATTGATGTGAAATACATCCTGACAGCGTGTTTTATGACAGCGCCTGCGGGTCTGTTGTTTGCCAAACTGCTGTGCCCGGAAGTGGATACCCCGAAAGCCCATGTTGAAATGCCAAAAGATGAAAGTGGCGAGGAGCCGGAATCCCTGCTGGATGCGATCACCCAAGGCTCAATGATTGGTCTGCAGCAGGTTGCGTGTGTAACTGCACTGCTGATTTCTTTCGTGGCACTTACTGCACTGCTGAACGGTATCGTGGGTGCGCTAGCGGGGCTGATTGGCTTTGAAGGTGTTACAGTGCAACTGATCCTTGGCTACCTGCTGTCGCCACTGGCTTTCCTGCTGGGTGTGCCTTGGGAAGATTCAGTAACGGCAGCCTCCCTGATTGGTCAGAAGATTGTTATTAACGAATTCGTGGCATACGTGAACTTCCTGGATGTGGCTGATCAGCTGTCTGAGAAATCACAGGCCATCATCATCTTTGCACTGTGTGGCTTTGCCAATATCGGTTCACTGGCGATGGTTATTGGAGGCCTGAGTGCAATGGCGCCAAGTCGTCGAAAAGAGCTGGGTAAAATTGGTGGCCGTGCACTGATTGCTGCGATTCTGGCAAACCTGATGAGTGGCACAGTTGCTGGTTTACTTATCTCTGTGGGCGCACTGGCGTAAACACACCGGTGAATGCTTGAAAAGACGCGCTTCGGCGCGTTTTTTCGTTGTGCTGAAGACGAAAACGGGCTTTACGGAGTTGGCATTTTTACCACGCTTTGTGGTTTTGAACTGGATATCTATCCAGTTGTTCATTATCCTAACGACAACTGTGTCCAAATTATCGAGTGTGAATTGTGATTGGCCGATTACGTGGAATTTTGCTTGAAAAGCAACCGCCTGAAATCCTTCTTGAAGTCAATGGCGTAGGCTATGAAGTCAGCATGCCAATGAGCTGCTTCTATGAACTGCCAGAGCTTGGCGAAGAAGCCATTATTTACACCCACTTTGTGGTGCGTGAAGACGCACAGCTTCTATACGGATTCAACACCACTGTCGAGCGTGCCCTGTTCCGTGAAGTGATTAAAGCGAACGGTGTTGGCCCAAAACTTGGCCTTGCTATTCTTTCCGGCATGACTGCCACCCAGTTTGTTGACAGTGTTGAGCGCGAAGATGTTTCCACGCTGGTGAAAATCCCAGGCGTGGGCAAGAAGACTGCCGAACGTCTGGTGATTGAAATGCGCGATCGCCTTAAAAACTGGCATGCGTTTGACCTGTTTACTCCACATGCTGACGCGGCTGCACGCCGTGCTTCCGGTACCGAAACCCTTGTTGCTGCATCCACTGATCCGAAAGATGAAGCGATCAGTGCCCTGATTGCACTGGGCTACAAAGCTGCGCAGGCAGAGAAAGTGGTTAAGCAAGTCGCGCAGGATGGTATGAAGAGTGAAGCCATTATCCGCGATGCACTGCGTTCGATGGTGTGACGGGGTAACTAGGAATGATTGAAGCTGATCGCCTGATGGGCACTGTGCCGCCAAGCCGTGAAGATGACATTATCGACCGCGCTATCCGTCCGAAAATGTTGGCGGATTATCAAGGCCAGGATCACGTGCGCAACCAGATGGAGATTTTTATCCATGCGGCGCGCAAGCGTGAAGAGGCACTGGATCATCTTCTGATCTTTGGCCCGCCAGGGCTGGGTAAAACCACACTGGCGAATATCGTTGCCAATGAGATGGAAGTGAATATCCGTACTACCTCCGGCCCTGTATTGGAAAAGGCGGGGGACTTGGCAGCGCTGTTGACCAACCTTGAACCTCATGACGTGTTGTTTATCGATGAAATTCACCGCCTCAGTCCGGTTGTGGAGGAAGTTCTGTATCCAGCGATGGAAGATTACCAGCTGGACATCATGATCGGTGAAGGCCCGGCAGCCCGTTCCATTAAGATTGACTTGCCACCCTTTACACTGGTGGGAGCAACTACCCGTGCGGGCTCATTGACGTCACCTCTGCGTGACCGCTTCGGGATCACCCAACGTCTTGAGTACTACAACATTGCCGATCTAAAAGGCATTGTGCAGCGCAGCGCGAACTGCCTGAACCTTGATATGGACGAAGAGGGCGCCTTTGAAATTGCTCGTCGCGCCCGTGGTACGCCGCGTATTGCCAACCGTTTACTTCGCCGGGTGCGTGACTATGCAGAAGTGAAAGCGGATGGCCGTATCAATGCCGAAGTCGCTTCGAAAGCCCTGGATATGCTGGATGTCGACAACCAGGGTTTCGATTACATGGACCGCAAACTGCTAAAAGCCATTATCGAGAAATTTGACGGTGGCCCGGTTGGCTTGGACAACCTTGCAGCCGCGATAGGTGAAGCAAAAGACACCATTGAAGATGTGCTGGAACCTTTCCTTATTCAACAAGGGTATCTGCAGCGAACACCAAGAGGGCGGATTGCCAGCCAGCGCGCTTACCTGCATTTCGGCTTTGATATGCCGGAATCATAAAAATTTCAAAAATTGATATTTACTAAAGCCAGCTAACAAGCTGGCTTTTTTGTATATCCTATTCAACCTGTCCCATACTTCCTGAAGCGCAGTATTTGCGTGCTTTATAATCAATATCTAGCCCGGTTTGGCCGAAAAATTGACCGACGTCTATTTAAAGTGATTTTTTTCGATAGACAGTTGATTAATTTGACAGCAATCAATGTCTGAAAGTCCCAAATACTTTGAAGCCATTTCACATCAGGGATAATATTAGTCGTCACTATATTAGAAGTCTCTTAACAAACTTCTAACGTGTGAAATACATAAGTGCAACATAAATAGGGATGGTTGTTTACGCGACCCCCGTAAGGAAGCTTGGTGAAGTGAAGTCATTACTGACTCGCAAGTGTTTAAGCATTTACTGATCAACCGGTAAATGTCGTCCGTCAGTCAGCCTGACGAAGAAGGAGTTAACATGTTAACTGATATTGTTGATCTGTCGCGGTTCCAATTTGCAATGACCGCGATGTATCACTTCCTGTTTGTACCATTGACTTTGGGTATGGCTTTCTTGCTGGCCATCATGGAGTCTTTGTATGTAATGACCGACAAGCAAATCTACAAGGACATGACAAAGTTCTGGGGTAAGCTTTTTGGTATTAACTTTGCGTTGGGTGTTGCGACTGGCCTGACGATGGAGTTCCAGTTCGGTACGAACTGGGCGTATTACTCTCACTACGTTGGCGATATTTTCGGTGCGCCTCTGGCAATCGAAGCGCTGATGGCTTTCTTCCTCGAATCTACCCTTGTCGGTATGTTCTTCTTCGGTTGGGATCGTCTCACCAAGCGTCAACACCTTGCGGTAACCTGGCTTACTGCGATCGGTTCAAACTTCTCGGCGCTTTGGATTCTAGTGGCGAATGGCTGGATGCAAAACCCAATCGGTGCTGAGTTCAACTACGAAAGCATGCGCATGGAGATGGTGAGCTTCGCTGAGCTGGTGCTGAACCCTGTTGCTCAGGTGAAATTCGTTCACACCGTTGCTGCGGGCTACACCACAGGTGCGATGTTTGTTCTGGGTATCAGTGCTTACTACCTGCTGAAAGGCCGTGACGTGGCATTTGCACGCCGTTCTTTCGCGATTGCTGCTTCGTTTGGTATGGCGGGTATCCTGTCGACTATCGTACTGGGCGACGAATCCGGTTATGAGCTGGGTGACGTGCAGAAAGTGAAACTAGCTGCCATTGAAGCTGAGTGGCACACAGAGCCGGCTCCGGCAGCGTTTACGCTGATCGGTTTCCCGAACCAGGAAACCATGGAAACAGAGTACGCCATCAAGATCCCTTACCTGATGGGTATCATCGCAACCCGTTCTCTGGACACGCAAGTTACCGGTCTTCGTGACCTGATTGACGAGCACGAAGTTCGCATTCGTAACGGTATGCTGGCTTACGATCTGCTGCAGAAAATCCGTGGCGGAGAGAAGACACCAGAAAACATCGCAGCGTTTGATGATGTGAAGAAAGATCTGGGTTACGGCCTGCTGCTGAAAGAGCACACGCCAAACGTAACCGATGCGACTGAAGCACAAATCAAACAAGCAGCGAAAGACTCTATCCCTCAAGTAGCACCGCTGTTCTGGAGCTTCCGTATCATGGTGGGTGCAGGCTTTGTGATGCTGTTTGTCTTCGGTATGGCGTTCTACCAGACCTGTCGTCAGAAGATCGACCAGAAACCTTGGGTTCTGAAAGCGGCACTGTGGTCAATCCCACTGCCTTGGATCGCGGCTGAAGCAGGTTGGTTTGTTGCTGAGTATGGTCGTCAGCCTTGGGCGGTTGGTGAAATCCTGCCGGTTCACCTGGCGGCTTCGAACCTGCCAGCGTCTGAAATCATCACCTCGCTGGTGGCTATCGTTCTGCTGTACACCGTCTTCCTGATCGCAGAAGTGTACCTGATGGTTAAGTTTGCGCGCTTGGGTCCAAGCAGCCTGAAAACTGGCCGTTACCACTTTGAACAGCAAAAGACCCCGGAAGCGGATCTGGCGCGTCAGGTTGAAGCATAAGGAGAGCTTGAGCGATGTTTGATTACGAAATTCTACGTCTTATCTGGTGGCTGCTGATTGGTGTATTGCTGATTGGTTTCGCGGTGACAGACGGTTTTGATATGGGCGTTGGTGCGCTGGTACCGGTTATCGGCAAAACCGATAACGAACGCCGCGTGATGATTAACTCCATCGCGCCACACTGGGACGGTAACCAGGTTTGGCTGATCACGGCTGGTGGTGCACTGTTTGCTGCATGGCCACTGGTGTATGCAGTATCGTTCTCAGGTTTCTACCTGGCAATGATCCTGACGCTGGCGGCGCTGTGGTTCCGTCCTGTTGGTTTCGACTACCGTTCGAAAATTGAAGATCCACGCTGGCGTAACGCTTGGGACTGGGCAATTTTCATCGGCGGCTTCGTTCCACCAATTATCTTTGGTGTGGCATTCGGTAACTTGCTGCAAGGCGTACCGTTTGAGCTGAGCGATATCCTTATCCCTACCTACAAGGGCACTTTCTTTGGCCTGCTGAACCCGTTCGCACTGCTGTGTGGTCTGGTTAGCCTGTTCATGATCGTTACCCAGGGCGCGACCTGGCTGCAGATGAAAACCACTGATGCGCTGCACGTTCGTGCACGTAACGTAGCGCAAATCTCTGCAGTACTGACGGCAGTGTGTTTTGCACTGGCAGGCTTCTGGGCGCAGAGCATTGAAGGCTTTGTGATCACCAGCCAAATCGTGACGGATGCAGTATCTAACCCACTGAACAAAGAAGTGGTAACCCTGACGGGTGCATTGTTCAACAACTACGAAGCTTACCCAGTTCTATGGGCTGCGCCTTTGTTGGCTGTTGTGATGCCTCTGCTGGCTGCACTGGCTTCGCGCTTTGAGCGCGGTGGTTTTGCATTCCTGTTCTCAAGTCTGGCAATTGCGGGTGTTATCCTGACTGCAGGTTTTGCGATGTTCCCATTCGTGATGCCTTCAAGCCTGGTGCCTTCTCACAGCCTGACCATGTGGGATGCGACTTCAAGTGAACTGACGCTGAACATCATGACAGGCGTGGCCTTTGTGATGGTTCCGATCATTCTGGGTTACACCATTTGGTGTTACTACAAAATGTTCGGTCGTTTGGACAGCAAGTTCATCGAAGAAAACAAAAACTCACTGTACTAAGAGAAGGAGTCAACCATGTGGTATTTCGCTTGGATTCTAGGTGTATTGCTGGCGTGCTCGTTCGGTATCATCAATGCCCTGTGGCTAGAACACACTGAGGCAATGGATCACGACAGTGAAGAATAAGTTCACGTCTATGCTAGACGGTCTGCATGACCGTCTTCATATCCGTGTTCTGATGGTGTTGTCGCTTGTATTGGCACTGACATGCGGCGGGTTGGTTATGTGGGATCCACAGGCATTCGCGGCAAAACTAGGTGGCTTTAACGTGCTGAACGGCCCAGCCTTAATTTGGGCCACCTGTACTGGCATTATTCATGGCATGGCTTTCAAACCCAGGTTCTGGCTTTGGCAGCTAGTGTTCTTTCCGCCGTTTGCGTGGATTGTCATGATTGCAGTATTGGTGAAGGCTTTTGTTTAACACCGTCAAAATGAAATGAAGGGAAAGCCCGGACGCATTAGCGCCGGGCTTTTTTGCGTTTAGGCGAACTTGACAGCGGGCAACCGTCTCGAATCAGGATTGGTTGGGTATATTTGCGCCATTCGTGACACGCTTCGTTGCTTGGCGCTTTCAAAGCGTTAAGTAAGTCAGTTATAGTAATTCGCTAAACCTTACTATGGATTTCAGGTAATTATCCGGATGAGAAGTCTCCATCCATTCAAATGGCCAGTCCGAGTGTATTACGAAGACACCGATACCGGTGGCATCGTATATCATGCGAACTACCTCAAATACTTCGAGCGCGCCAGAACCGAACTTCTGCGTAGCATCGGTGTCCATCAACATACGTTATTTGAAGAACATACCGCGTTTGTCGTGCGCCATATGGACATTGATTTTCTCAAAGGCGCCCGTCTTGACGAAGCACTGACGGTAGAAACTACGGTGTCAGAGGTGCGTCGTGCAACGCTGACATTCTGTCAGGTTTTAGTTAATTCAGAGGACGATGTGTTGTGTCGGGCGACAGTTAAGGTAGCCTGTGTCGATTCTGAGAAAATGAAGCCGAAATCCATTCCTAAATCGATTCAATCGGAGATTATAAGTGAGCGCTGAACTTTCCATTCTTGATCTGTTCTTGCAAGCCAGCCTGTTGGTAAAAGCAGTGATGTTGGTGTTGCTGGGCATGTCTATTGTTTCTTGGGCAATGATCATCAAACGCTCGCAAGTGTTGTCTGAAGCTGCGTCAAAAGCAGAACGCTTCGAAGACCGTTTCTGGTCGGGTATGGATTTGTCCCAATTGTTCCAGGAAGTTCAGGCACGCAAAGACAACATCTCCGGTAGCGAGCAAATTTTCTACTCAGGCTTTAAAGAGTTCGCGCGTCTTCACCGCAGCAACGGCAAAGTGCCAGATGCTGTGATGGAAGGAACATCCCGTGCGATGCGAGTGTCCCTGTCGAAAGAAGTTGAATCTCTGGAAACCAATCTGCCATTCCTGGCAACTGTTGGCTCTATCAGCCCATATATCGGCCTGTTTGGTACCGTATGGGGCATCATGCATGCGTTTATCGCACTGGGTGCGGTGAAGCAGGCAACACTGGCGATGGTTGCACCGGGTATCGCAGAAGCGCTGGTTGCAACGGCAATGGGTCTGTTTGCTGCAATCCCGGCAGTTATGGCATACAACCGTCTGACAGCCAAAGTCGGCAAACTGGAAAACAACTACATGAATTTCATGGAAGAGTTCTCTAGCATTCTTCACCGTCAGGCATTTGCAGCGCCGAAGGAGTAATGGATGCCGTATCAGCGTAAACGGCGGAAAATGACCGCCGAAATTAACGTGGTGCCATACATTGACGTGATGCTGGTACTGCTGATCATTTTTATGGTGACAGCACCGTTTGTCACTCAGGGGGTGGATGTCGAACTACCTCAGACTTCAACGGCGAAAACAGCAGCAGAACTTGCCAAAGAGGAAGACAGTGGCGCGTTCATTATTGTTGAAGTCGATCAAAATGGTGGTCTGGGGCTGAGCGTGAATAATGGCGACATGGTTCGCGGGCTCTCTTTGCAAGACATGCTTGTACGTGTGAAAGCAGAATTGGAGATCCATCCTAAATCGCCTGTGCTCGTCGGTGGTGATGGGCGTGTACCTTATTCAGAAATCATTCTTACGCTGGATGCGCTGAACCAAGCGGGAGTCTCGTCAGTGGGACTAATGACCGAACCGCTTGATTCATAAAATGAGAACTGGAATGAAGAAAAAGCAGAATAATAACTACACAGGTTCGACGGTCATCTCTGTGCTCCTTCATGCTGCCTTGATTGGTGGTTTGCTTTGGGGGGCGGACTTCACATCAGTGACGCATCAACCTAAAGGACAGAGTATCGAAGCGGTGGTGATTGACCCGAATGTGGTTAATGAGCAGGCAAGAAAGATCCGTCAGCAGCGTGAAGAAGCGCAGCGGCAGGAAAGTGATCGCCTGCGCCGCCTTGAACAACAGGCCGAGCTGCTTGAAAAGCAACGTGAACAGGAAGAAAAGCGCCTGCGCGAACTGAGAGCAGAGAAACTGGCCGCTGAAAAAGCAGCACGTGATGCGGAAGTTGAACGCAAGCGTATTGCTGAAGCAAAACAAAAAGCCGCTGATGAGCAGCGCAAAGCGGAAGCCGCTGCGCGTGTTGCTCAAGAGAAGGCAGCTGCAGCAGAAGCAGAGCGCGTTCGCCGAGTTGAAGAACAGCGTAAAGCAGAACAAGCCGCTAAGCAGGCTGAAGCTGAACGCCAGAAAGCGCTGGCAGAGCAACGCAAAGCTGAGGAAGAGCGTCAACGCAAACTGGCTGAAAAGCAACGCGCTGAAGAAGAAGCTCGTCAAGCGGAAGAAGAGCGCCAACGCAAGTTAGCTGAGAAGAAGAAAGCCGAAGAGGAAGCCCGTAAGGCCGAAGAAGCTCGTAAAGAAGCTGAACGTAAAGCAGCAGAAGCGAAGCGCAAACAGGCAGAGCAGGAGGCTGCTCTTAACGAGCTTTTTAGCGGTCTCGAGTCGGAATCCGCTACCAGGGATACGGCTCGGGGACGGTACATTAGTGATGAAGTCTCGCGTTATGGCTCAATCTATACACAAATGATCCGTCAAAATCTTTTGGTAGATAACAGTTTTCTTGGCCAAGAATGTGTCGTGAAAATGCGTTTATCCGGTACTGGCTTGTTGCTTGATGTGACCGAAGTTGGTGGCAATAAGTCGCTTTGTCGGGCGACCAAAGCGGCAGTTTTAAAAGTGTCATCGTTCCCAATGCCTGATGACAAAGATGTAGCAGCACAGCTTCAGAGTATTGAACTGACTGTAAAACCAGAGTAAGAGGGAGTCTTCATGCTAAAACGTTTACTCTTCGGTGCATTGACACTGATGGTAGCAGTCATACAGCCTGCGTATGCAGAGCTGAAACTGGTTATTACCGAAGGGGTTAACTCCGCCCGTCCAATCGCCATCGTGCCTTTCAAGTGGGAAGGCACGGGTACATTGCCGACCGATGTGTCTGCCGTCATTGCTTCAGATTTGCAGCGCAGTGGTAAATTCAGCCCTGTGCCGCTCGATAAAATGCCACAAACGCCATACAACGATGAGCAGGTGGATTTTAATGACTGGACTGCAATGGGCGTGGATGCACTGGTGACTGGCACAATCAGCCCAACACCGGATGGCAAATATCTTATCAACTATCAGTTGATCGACATTGTCCGTGGCCAACTGACCGGTGGTCAAAGCAAAGGGTTGTCTGCGACGGGTGAACTGGTACTGACCAAAGATCACCTTTTGCTGAATAACCGTAAAGTGGTGGATGCGAAACAGCTTCGACAGTATGCACACCGCATTTCAGACCTGGTTTACGAAAAACTGACCGGTGAGAAAGGCGCGTTTCTGACACGTATCGCTTACGTAGTCATCGACGACAAAGCGGATTATCCATACCAGTTGCGTATTGCAGATTATGACGGGTACAACGAGTTGTTGGTGTTGCGCTCCAAGCAGCCATTGATGTCGCCAAACTGGTCGCCGGACGGAAAACAACTGGCTTACGTCAGCTTTGAAAACGGTCAGGCGCAGATCTTTTTAATGAATATTTACACCGGTGAGCGTGAGATGATTTCGTCATTCCCACGTCATAATGGTTCGCCACAGTTCTCACCGGACGGCAGCAAGCTGGCATTGGTTTTGTCTAAAACCGGCAGCCTGCAAATTTACGTGATGGATCTGAAGACTCGCCAGATGAAACAGATCACAGAAGGCCGTGCGAACAACACGGAACCATTCTGGGATCCAGACGGGCAGTCTTTAATCTTTACCTCAGACCGGGGTGGTAAACCACAGATTTATCGAGTAAATTTAGCCGATGGTTCTACCAACCGGGTTACATGGCAGGGCAGCCAAAACCTGGGTGGTCAAATTACACCAGATGGTAGATACCTGGTGATGGTTCACCGCTCGGACTCAGGCTACAACATTGCAAAACAAGATTTGCAAACGGGCGCTGTTGAGATTCTAACGAAAACGATGTTGGACGAATCTCCAAGCCTTGCGCCAAACGGCAGTATGGTAATTTACAGCTCTGTATACGGGCGTGATAACGTGCTTTCATTGGTCTCCATCGATGGACGATTTAAGGCACGACTACCGGCTACTAACGGCAGGGTGAGAGCCCCAGCATGGTCTCCGTTCCAATAATATTTGCGCTTATTTGATATAAGGAAAACAAGATGCAAGTTAACAAAGTACTTAAGGGTTTGGCTGTTGCGCTGCCTATGTTCACTCTGGCTGCGTGTAGCTCTAGCGACAGCACTACCGGAAGCGATGGTTCAGAAACGACAATGAACAAAGGTTCTGAAACCACTATCGTGACACCAGTGGACGGTGGTCAAGGTGGTCTGACTGAACAAGAAATCCGTAACAACGAGCTGCGTCAGTCACAAACTGTTTACTTTGGCTTTGATGACTACTCTGTACTGCCACAGTTCGAAGATATGCTTGATGCACACGCAGAGTTCCTGCGCGCAAACGGTGACATCAAAGTGGTTGTAGAAGGTCACGCGGATGAGCGCGGTACACCTGAGTACAACATCGCTCTGGGTGAGCGCCGTGCAAATGCAGTGGCTAAGTACCTGCAAGCTCTGGGCGTACCAGCGTCTCAAATTTCTATCGTAAGCTACGGCGAAGAGAAGCCACTGGTTCTGGGCCAGAGCGATGAAGCTTACGCGAAGAACCGTCGTGCGGTTCTGGTTTACTAATAAAAGGTAAATCCTATGAACAGTAACACTTTGCGTACACTCTCGCTGGCGTTACTGGTGAGTGCGGCAGTCCCAGTGACTGCCGCACCTGCTCCGGTGACTGAGTTGGGCGGAAGCAGTGGCTCTATTGAGCGCCTGGAGCGAATGCTGCAAGCTCGCAATCAAATGCAATTGGACATGCAACGTCAACTGGATCAAATGGCCGGTGAGATTGATCAATTGCGTGGCACGGTTGAACGAAACAGCCATGAACTTAATCAGATGTTGGAACGTCAACGCGACCTGTACCGCGAGATTGATTCGCTGCGTAATGCCAAACCGGCACCAGCAGTGGAAACCAGCACTGAAACAACTGACACCAAAGATTCGTATTCTTCGAATCAGAGTGAAAATGCAGAATACGATGCAGCGGTAAACCTCATTCTGAAAGAGAAGAATTACGCCGGTGCAACGGATGCTTTCAATGCATTTTTAGCTAAGTACCCAGATTCTATCTATACCCCAAACGCGCACTACTGGCTGGGTCAGCTCTACTTCTCTAAGAGCGATTTTGCCGCTGCGAAAAAGAACTTTACGGCTGTAAGCCAGGTTCAGAAATCCAGCAAACGCGCAGATGCCCTGCTTAAACTGGGTATGATTGCCGAGAAAGAAGGCGATAAAGCGGGTGCCAATGCATTGTTTACCCAAGTTGTAAAAGAGTACCCTGGAACGACAACGGCAAAACAAGCTGAAAAGCAGTTGAGCCAATAAGTCAGCCACCTATATTGAAAGCCAGCAGTTTGCTGGCTTTTTTCGTTCTGGCCTTCCGTATTTCCAATTAGGGTATTAAGGGTGAACATTCGGCATCAAGGGGGGTATAATGATCGGATTGCAAGCAACACTGAGTAGGTTGATGAGCCAGATAATTAATACTGCGGAGTCAGTATATCCATTTCCTCCCAAGCCGGAGGTGCTGTCCGAAAAGCAAAAATCGGACTATATCGCCAGTATCAAATCACTGCTGAAGGAAAAAGATGCAGTGATGATAGCGCACTACTATACCGACCCTGAAATCCAGGCGTTGGCGGAAGAGACGGGCGGTTTTGTGGGCGATTCACTGGAAATGGCGAAGTTTGGCAACAAACACCCAGCTAAAACATTGCTAGTCGCCGGTGTACGCTTCATGGGTGAAAGCGCCAAGATCCTAACGCCGGAAAAAACCGTGTTGATGCCAACACTGGAAGCAGAGTGTTCGTTGGATTTGGGTTGTCCTGAAGACAGGTTTACCGCGTTCTGTGACGCGCACCCTGACCACACAGTTGTGGTGTACGCTAACACATCAGCAGCGGTGAAAGCGCGTGCAGACTGGGTTGTGACGTCTTCTATTGCGCTAGAGATTGTCGAGCATCTGGACGCCGAGGGTAAGAAGATTATCTGGGGCCCAGACCGTCACCTTGGCTCATACATCGCACAAAAAACTGGTGCAGAGATGTTGCTGTGGCAAGGCGAGTGCGTGGTGCACGATGAGTTTTCCGCCAAAGCACTGAAAGACATGAAAGCCCTGTATCCTGATGCGGCGATCTTGGTTCACCCTGAATCACCCGCCAGTGTGGTGCAGCTTGCCGACGCTGTAGGTTCAACCAGCCAGCTTATCAAAGCGGCAAAAGAGCTTCCCCACAAGCAAATGATTGTGGCCACAGACAAAGGCATCTTCTTTAAGATGCAGCAGGTCGTGCCGGATAAAGAGTTGATTGAAGCGCCAACAGCAGGTGCAGGTGCTACTTGTCGAAGTTGTGCACATTGTCCGTGGATGGCGATGAATGGCTTAGAAGCCATTGAGCGGGCGCTACGTGATGGTGGCGAAGAGCACGAAATTCATGTGGATGAGGCTGTGCGTGTGAAGTCCCTGGTGCCACTCAATCGAATGCTCGATTTTGCGGCGTCATTGCAACTGCAAGTTAAAGGCAACGCGTAACGCCTTGTTTCGTGTGTACTGAAAAACGAGTAGACTCAAATCGATTTAGAATGAAAGGCGGGTAAAATAACCGCCTTTTTTGTTGCCAAAATATGGAAAGAAAAAATGGCTCAGACAATGTTAACGGTAGGGTTGCCACTCGCGCTGGCCTGGATGATGTTTTGTGTTGGCCTGACTCTGTCAGTCGCGGATTTTAAGCGAGTATTACAATATCCTGGCAAGGTAGGGGTAGGGTTATTGGCGCAACTGGTCGGTTTACCCATCATCGCGTTTGCCCTCATTCAGATATTTGCTCTGCCACCCGTCGTTGCTGTTGGCCTATGGATCCTAGCATTAGCGCCGGGTGGTGCTTCTTCAAATGCTATCAGTCATCTCGCCGGAGGAGATTCTGCCCTCTCGATTACCATGACAGCGATAAGCAGCCTTATTATTCCCTTTAGCCTACCTTTGCTGTTGCCACTGGTTGTGCCAGAGGTGTCCGCGACCCTGCCCATTAAAACAGCGATATTACAGTTGGTGATGGTGACACTGTTGCCTGTTTTGCTGGGTATGGCATTAAATCACCGCTGCCGCTCAGCCCGTTTTGAAAGGTTTGCCGAGTTTGCCGGACGCACTGCGTTGTGGGCACTGTTTTTTACCGTTGCTGTAACGCTGGCTGCAAATACCAAGGTTTTCTACCAGTTGTTTTCTGTGGTATCCGCAGCAGTGCTGTCTCTTTGCTTGCTGGGAATGGGACTGGGCGCTTTAGTGGCAAAAGGTTTCGGTGAGGATGGTATTCTTGCCAAAACACTGTCGATTGAAGTGGGCATCCAAAATGCGGGAACCGCCATATTTGTTGCTGTTGTTCAGCTTAAACAGCCAGAACTGGCTCTGACCCCTTTGCTTTATGGCGTCTTAATGAATATTCCGGTTGTTGTGCTCATCGCACTGCACCGCAGACGCCAACTTTCTTCATAAAAAAAGCCGCTGATTTCAGCGGCTTTTTTCAATTAGGCTTAGCGAAGTTGCCAAACGCGGCAGGTCTTGCCTTTGATTTTACCTGAGGTGAGCTTCTTCAGCGCTTTTTTCGCGACATCACGCTTTACGGCTACGTATGAGCGGTAATCAGTTACTTTGATTTTACCAACCTCTTTTCCTTCAATGCCGTTTTCACCGGTCAGAGCACCGAGAATGTCACCCGGACGGACTTTGCTTTTCTTACCCGCATCAATATGCAGCGTCACCATCTCTGGGGTGCGCGGGGTATTGCGAAGAACAGATTCATCCGGCAAGGATTCCGACTTGATATCACGTTCCAGGTAGTCTTCCAGAAGGGCAGTTTTGTAGCCATCTTCAGGGCCGAAGAAAGTATAAGCTGCGCCTTCGCTACCTGCGCGGCCAGTACGGCCAATACGGTGAATGTGAACTTCTGTATCGTAAGCCATGTGGTAGTTAATTACCGCATCAAGGGCTTCGATATCAAGACCGCGTGCAGCAACGTCAGTGGCTACCATAATGGTCACGCTCTTGTTGGCAAACTTGAGCAGCATCTGGTCTCGGTCACGTTGCTCGAGGTCGCCATGCAGGGCCACCACAGAGAAACCGTCGTTTTCCAGTACAGCAGCGACATCTTTCACATCACGTTTGGTATTACAGAATACAACCGCGCTTTCAGGCTGGTGCTTTAGCAGCAGCAAACGCAACGCATGCATACGCTCCCGGTTGTTTTCACATTGGTAGAAGTGCTGTGAAATCGTATTGCTGTCGTGGTTGGATTCCACTTTTACCATGGTTGGTTTCACCATGATTTGCTGCGCAATCTTTTCAATCTGAGCAGGGTAGGTGGCACTGAACAACAGGGTTTGGCGCGCCTTAGGCACTTCGGCAAAAATCGCGTCCAACGCCGGCTGAAAGCCCATTTCCAGCATGCGGTCAGCTTCGTCCAGAATCAGTGTATTTAATTCTTCAAGAGAAAGACGGCCTTTTTCCATGTGATCAAGAATACGGCCTGGGGTACCTACAATAATGTGCGCACCGTGCTCCAAAGAGCCGATTTGTGGACCAACGGGTACACCACCACATAGTGTCAGTACTTTAATGTTGTGGATACCACGCGCCAGCTTTCGGATTTCAATGGCAACTTGATCAGCCAGTTCACGGGTTGGGCAAAGCACCAAAGATTGAACGCGGAAGCGCTTTACATTCAATCGATTAAGCAATCCAAGAGCAAATGCAGCGGTTTTTCCTGACCCGGTCTTACCTTGAGCGATAACGTCCTTGCCCTCAAGTATTGTTGGAAGGCTCTGTGCTTGAATCGGCGTCATGGTCGCGTAGCCAATGTCATTGAGCGTAGAAAGCAATTCAGCTTTCAGAGGTAGGTTTGAAAATACTTGAGTACTCAAAGGAAGTATTCCGCAAGTTGGGCCAGTAAAAGTGGCGTGTGGATTAAGGGCGGGGACTATAACAGGAAATCATGTCCTTTTTATATACAAAAAGCGGCACAAGGCCGCTTATTCCAAAAAGGCGTGTAGCAACAAGACGGATTATTGTTGTTCCGCTAATTGTTGTGCACGCATGGTAAGACCGCACAGCATGACAGGCATGCCGTTAAAGATCTCTTCAAATTGTGCCAAATCAGCTGCACCTTGTGTTTCCATTACTGCCAAAGCAGATTCTGGATCGAACAGGAGGCTGATGGAAAGCAGAACACCGCCTAACAGCGCGTTTTCCGGTGAATCTTCTGGCATCAAGGTTTCCCAGTCATCACGGGTCAACGTCCAACCTTGAAGCATGCCTTCACAGTATTCACGCGTCTCTTCGTTGACGATTTCACTTTCGCTCAATGAGCAGGCTTCCGGCCATTGCCATTCATTTGATAGCAAGGCACCACGCTTTTCGTTCCACATAGCGACAATGATGTTGGCGTATTGCTCAAGTTGTTCATGTGAAGTAAATGGTGATTCTTCTTCGCCACCCCACATAAATGCCAGCCATTCGCTAGGGTCGATCATATGCGGCGCTGCAGCCATTGCAGTTACAAAGCCTTCAGTTTGCATTGCTGATAGCAACGCTGACTCAAATTCATTTTCGGTAATAAACTGGGAAAGCGAGATAGACATGGAACACTCTTAGCTGAAATTGAAGAATACATTCTATCAGTGCCCACCAAAATTTGAGAGTGAAATGCCTAACTTCGTCTGTTCTGCGAACAATGCGTTTGAAACTTAATCACTTGCGTCAACTTTTCGGAAATTTTATTGACCTTAAGTCCGTGCTTCCCTATAGTAACGCCCCGTTGGGACGCAAAGTCCAACGAACAATATGGTGAGGTGTCCGAGTGGCTGAAGGAGCACGCCTGGAAAGTGTGTATACGGCAACGTATCGAGGGTTCGAATCCCTCCCTCACCGCCAAATTCAAAACCCGAGCAGAGATGCTTGGGTTTTCTCGTTTTAGGCTTATGGAAAGCGAAATCTTGTGGGAGGGTGAGAAGCCTCGACAGGGTTCGCACAGCGGCGAAGCCGCGCAACGTCGGCTTGCCGACGGCCCCGAAGGGGTGAGGAGTGGAACGACGAATAATCCCTCCCTCACCGCCATATTCAAAACCCGAGCAGAGATGCTCGGGTTTTCTCGTTTTGGGCTTATGTAAAGCTACATTTTGTGGGAGGGTGAGAAGCCTCGACAGGGTTCGCACAGCGGCGAAGCCGCGCAACGTCGGCTTGCCGACGGCCCCGAAGGGGTGAGGAGTGGAACGACGAATAATCCCTCCCTCACCGCCATATTCA
>NZ_JAHUTS010000021.1:0-74964 GCF_019209835.1 Enterovibrio paralichthyis
TTCGCGAGGGTAAGGGCTGTGGTCAATTGCAAAATAAAAGGCTCTAAGTATGGGGACTTAGAGCCTTTATAAGCCATCTGTTGGATCGTTCAACCGATCATTTATCTCTTAACTGATCGGCATTAGGTGAAAAGCCTCCTTTTTTGTTTTTCTGCGATCCGTCGCAGCGAAATATTCTGGTTTGCTAATGGATGGCAGACCAAAGATCGGGCTCACAATCCGTTACACTGATAACACAAAATGTTAACAAGGTGTGTCTATTTCGGATTATCCTGCCATTGGATAAATAGTCATCTATCCAATATTTTTTATAAGAGGGATCTTTCAATGCAATCTGTTGTTGATTTTTTAAACAGTATCATCTGGAGTCCTGTACTTATCTACACCTGTTTGGGTGCGGGTTTGTTCTACTCCATCGTGACGCGTTTTGTTCAGGTTCGACAGTTCAAGGAAATGACGCGTTTGCTGTTTTCCGGCAAAAGCTCGGCCAAAGGCATTTCATCATTTCAGGCGCTGGCAGTTTCTCTGTCTGGCCGCGTAGGTACTGGTAATATCGCAGGTGTTGCAGCCGCCATCGGTTTTGGTGGCCCGGGTGCCGTCTTCTGGATGTGGGTCGTTGCCTTCCTGGGCGCTGCCACCGCGTACACCGAATCTACCCTTGCCCAAATATACAAAGAAGAAGATAACGGCGAGTTCCGCGGTGGTCCGGCTTACTACATCGAAAAAGCGATGGGACAGAAGTGGTATGCATGGATCTTTGCTATTGCCACTATCTTTGCCTGTGGTGTTCTGCTGCCGGGTGTGCAGTCAAACAGCATCGGTAATGCGATTGAAACCGCGTTTGGCTCAGGCGACATGATTGAAACCGCCATCGGTACTTACAGCGTGGCGAAAATCATCACTGGCACTTTGATTTCCATCCTACTTGGTTTCATTATTTTTGGTGGTGTAAAACGTATCGCAAGCTTCACTCAGGTTGTGGTTCCGTTCATGGCACTGGCCTATATCATCGTGGCGTTCGTGATCATTGCGCTGAACATCACTGAAATCCCAGGCATTGTCGCCATGATTGTCAGCGACGCATTCACGCCAATGGCCGGTGTCGGTGCCGCTATCGGTTGGGGTGTTAAACGTGGTGTTTACTCGAACGAAGCCGGTCAGGGTACAGGTCCTCACGCTGCTGCGGCGGCAAACGTTGATCACCCTGCGCAGCAAGGTCTGGTGCAGTCCTTCTCTATCTACATTGATACCCTGCTGGTCTGTTCAGCAACGGCATTTATGATCCTGATCACCGGCGCGTACAACGTACACGGTGCAGGCGCAGAGATGTTTATTGTTCAGAACGTGGCAGCGGATATCGCCGCTAACGGCCCTGCTTTCACCCAAATGGCTATCGAAAGCACCATGCCGGGTTGGGGTAAACCGTTTATCGCGGTCGCACTGTTCTTCTTCGCGTTTACCACTATTCTGGCGTACTACTACATTGCCGAAACCAACATTGCCTACCTGCGCCGCAGCGTGAAAGTCCCGGGTATGATGTTTGTACTCAAGCTGGTTCTGATGGCTGCAGTGTTTTACGGCACGGTGAAAACGGCGAATCTTGCATGGGCAATGGGTGACGTCGGCGTGGGCTTGATGGCTTGGCTGAATATCGTCGGTATCGTGATCATCTTCTTCCTGAGCAAACCTGCGCTCAAAGCGTTGAACGATTACGAGCGTCAGCAAAAAGAAGGTGTGGAGGAATACACTTTCGATCCTGTTAAGCTTGGCATCAAGAATGCCGATTACTGGGAGCGCCGCCTGGCTCGCCGCACAGAGGCGAAAACCGGTGAGGAAGAGGTTTCAGGTAAACCGATCAATCCGGTTGCTTAATAGCCCTCTCCTAAATATGCTCCACAACGAAAAAAGGTTAGCCGCGGCTAACCTTTTTCTTTTTGTGCTAGACGGTGAAAACGGCGCGTTACTGCTCTTCGCGCTTGAACACCAGTTCCGTCCCCTTTGATTCCGCTTCACAGAACCAGTAACCAGCAGCGTCAAACGCCTTCAGCGCCTCAACTGAATCAATGCGATTGTCGATGATGTAACGCGCCATCATGCCCCGTGCTTTTTTAGCAAAGAAGCTGATCACCTTGTACTGACCGTTTTTGCGGTCTTTGAATACAGGCGTGATGATCTCCGCATCCAGTTTCTTTGGCTTCACTGACTTGAAGTACTCGTTTGATGCCAGGTTGACCAGCACCTTGTCACCTTGCGCAGCCAGCGCTTCATTCAGTGCCTCGGTGATGATGTCCCCCCAGAATTGGTACAGGTTGCTTCCGCGCGGATTGGCCAGCTTTGTGCCCATTTCCAGACGGTAAGGCTGCATTAAATCCAGAGGTCGCAACAGGCCATACAGACCGGACAACATACGGAAGTGGTCCTGCGCCCAGTCAAAGTCATCTTCACTGAAGGTTTCTGCTTCCAGACCGGTGTACACATCCCCTTTAAACGCCAATACCGCAGGGCGGGCGTTATCAGTTGTAAAGGTTGGCGACCACTCGGCAAAGCGTGCGGCGTTTAACCCGGCAATCTTGTCGCTGACCTTCATCAGGCTGGCTATATCTGCCGGTGTCAGGGTGCGGCACACCTCGATAAGCGCCTCTGAATGTGCGGTAAGCGCTGGCTGGGTATAACGCTCAGTAGCCAGTGGCGATTGGTAATCCAGGGTTTTGGCCGGAGAAACCACAATCAGCATAGTGTCATTCCTTTCAATCTCTTACTTTGACCAAAGGTTAACACCGCCAATAGAAAAAGCCACGCTCTCAGGCGTGGCTTTTTCCGATAACTGCCATAGGCAAAACCGAAACTCAGCGTGCGTGGTGACGCGACACCTCTTCTTCCGTTTCCGCTTTCCCCCACACACCCGGCTCAATCTGGTTCACCATTTCAGGGTGGTTGTGACTATTAAACGACGGGATTTGACCGCGTTTCAGTTGCTGGTTGTAGTCTTTGGCCAAAGTCACCACCGTGCCGGAGAGCAGCAAGATAGCAATCATGTTGACGATCGCCATCAACCCCATCGAAGTGTCAGCCATTACCCACACCACGGGCAACTCTGCCATGGCGCCAAACATCACCATACACAACACAATCACGCGGAAAATGTTCAGGCCAACTTTGTGGTTGTGTTCCAAAAAGAGCAGGTTGGTTTCTGCATAGGAATAGTTGGCGATAATCGAGGTGAACGCGAAGAAGAAGATCGCAACCGCGACAAAAATGCCGCCCCAGTTACCCACTTCACTGGCCAGCGCACGCTGGGTCAGTTCGATGCCGGTGATTTCACTGCCCGGCATGTACTCACCGGAAATCAGGATGATCGCCACAGTCGCGGTACAAATCACAATGGTATCGACAAACACGCCCAGCATCTGCACATACCCCTGGGATGCAGGGTGTGGTGGATACGGTGTCGCACTTGCTGCGGCATTTGGTGCAGAGCCCATACCCGCCTCATTGGAAAACAGGCCACGCTTGATACCCTGAACCATCCCCTGCGCCACGGTATAGCCCAGCGCGCCTGAGGCCGCTTCTTCCAGACCAAATGCGCTGCGGAAGATCATCTCCAACACACCAGGCACTTTATCCAGGTTGGTCAGCATGATGTAGAAAGCCAGCGCCAGATACAGCAGCGCCATCACAGGAACGATAATCTCTGCGGTTCGGGCGATTTTGCGGATACCGCCAAAAATCACAAAGCCCGACAACACCACCAGCGCCATACCGACATAGAGAGGGTCAAAACCGAAGGCAACGTACGCCGCCTGGGTGATCGAGTTGGCTTGCACCGAGTTAAACACCAGGCCGAATGCGATGATCAGCAATACCGAAAACACCACGCCCATCCAGCGCATACCCAGCCCTTTTTCCATGTAGTAGGCTGGCCCACCGCGGAAGTTACCGTCATCGTCACGGGTTTTATATAGCTGCGCCAGGGTACTTTCAGCAAATGCTGTTGCCATCCCCAGAATAGCGATCAGCCACATCCAGAAAATGGCGCCCGGGCCACCGAGTGTCAACGCAACCGCAATACCGGCCATGTTGCCGGTGCCGACCCTTGCGGCCAGGCTTGTGCACAGGGCCTGAAAAGATGAGATCCCGTTTTTATCTGCTTTGCGGCTGTTTTTCATCACAGAGAACATGTGTCCAAAATGGCGAAGCTGGATGAAGCCGAGGCGCAAGGTGAAAAATATCCCGCCGCCGATCAACAGATAAATGAGTACCGAACTCCAGATGAGATCGTTTATAAAATTAATGAGACTTACCACGCCTACCCCTCTGTACGCATAAACATTCTCGCCACGCTAAATTCCGGGAAGCCGGAGAGCGTGCGAATGGATGCGACCGACGCATGCGCCTGCCGAAAAAGAAGAGGAAAAACGGCGATGAAAATCGGCCGAAAATTCCTATTTTTTGTTGGTATTGCCGTCTGATGCAGCAATTTGCCGCGAGATGATGCAGATTGCAGACTCAAAAATCAATATGCACCAATTTGCTTAATTGTGATTGTTTTTTGTGCGCCAGATAAAAATCCAACCCTTTAATTATGCTTTTTATCAACATTGGCGAAACATCCATATCGCCCGGGACATCCGCATTCAACTTTTTCAGTGGCGGGGTGACACAACGCACAAATTCCCCGGTCTACTGTTATGAAAGGGTTCAACGGAAGTTCAGTTCGACAGACGGTATCTGTCAGCACGGCTCTCATCTATCGCATTGCAACTGAACACATTTTATTCAACCCGAGAATAAAAGTGATTGTGATCTCATAAAAACTTCACTGAGGTGCAACAAATGAGAAACACTTCAATTTTATTTTATCGGAGGTTTGATACTTAAATAGCGACCGCTTGGTATAACGAGGTGAATATATGGATAGCTTTGCCTTTGATGATTTTTTTGATCAAGAGCGACCACAACGCGGTGGACGAACCAAACAAGCAAAACGTAAGTGGAGAGAAATTGAAGCGCTAAAAGACAAACAGCGTCTTCGCAAAGAGCTGCAGGATATCGATATGTTGGGCGACTTTAACGACAGCGACTTCGATTTCTAAGCAGCACCTCAAGCTGGTTTAAATCTTCAGTCCCAGGGCTGAAAACGTAATAGGAATTTAGAGGAAAGGCACCCATCGGGGTGCCTTTTTTTGTGCCAAAACTGAGGGGTTAAAGTGCGGCGGCCAGCTCTTTAAAGCGGTCAGCAACTTGCTCACCAAACAGGGGATCACTCTCTTCTGATTCCCATTGCGACTGCAAGTATGCCCAGTCTTCCGTTGTCAGGGTATGCTCCAAAACGGGCAGTACGCTTCTCTCTTCCAGCTCCAGATGAGACTTCTGGCTACTGATAAAACGGTTCAGTTTTTCTGCAAACAAGTCCTGCGGCACCACGGCATCCATCAGGATCATGTCGACGGTGTTGGCAAATTCTGCCGTCAGCTCAGCCAAATCATGGTGTTCCTGATCAAGGCGCGCGACGCTGTCAGCATCGGGATAGCGCTCTAAATAGTAGTGATAGATCAGATCTTCCTTGGGGTGGTGGTATTTCTCTGCGTGCTCTTGCAGGTAGGCTACCGTGTCCCGGATAAGGTTGTAATTCACCGCCTTTTCATCCTGAAGCGCGGTCAGTTTGTTACCAAGAAGCTTTAATAAACGACTGATATTGCGGTGATCCCGATGAATACTGGCTACTAACATAGCTCCTCCCTTTCTTCATTCACTCACACAATCAGTGTATATAACCATGTAAAACACAACTTGTTCATGGTCACTTTTTGCGCACTTTTCCCAGAAAGAAGAAGGTGATGTGCAAGCGCGCGATCTGTATCACGAGCCTGCACAAAAAAGCGGCTAGTCCAGCTCAGGTTGCCAGTTGATTGGCGCTTTGCCCGCCTGCTCAAGCAGATGGTTGGTCGTGGAGAAGTGTTTGCAGCCCAAGAAGCCGCGGTGGGCAGACAGTGGAGATGGATGCGGTGCCTCCAGCACGTGGTGGCGTTTACGGTCGATAACGCGGCCTTTTTTACGCGCATGGGAACCCCAAAGCAGGAATATCACCCCTTCGCAGTGCTGGTTAACAGCCTCAATGACACGGTCAGTGAAGGTTTCCCAGCCAAGGTGGGCATGTGAGTGGGCATTGCCCTGTTCAACCGTCAGCACCGTATTGAGCAGCAACACGCCCTGATCCGCCCAGCTTTTCAGGTAGCCATGCTGGGGAATGGTGAAACCGGGAATATCCTGCGCCAGCTCTTTGTACATATTCACCAGTGACGGCGGTGGCTTAATGCCCGGCAACACAGAAAAGCAAAGACCATGAGCCTGGTTTGGGCCGTGATAAGGATCCTGCCCAAGAATAACCACCTTCACATCCGCCAGTTCAGTAAAACGGAATGCACTAAAGACATCTTCCTTGGGCGGATATACCACCTTACCCTGCTCCCGCGCTTCAGCCACGTAGGCCATGGTGTGCTTGAAATAGTCCTGTTCCTTTTCCTGACCAATCACGTCGTGCCAGGTCGTTACCTGTGTCATCTTTTCCCCAATCTTTAACTATGGTGTTGCGCCATATTCTACGCAGAAACACGCTCGCTTGCTGTGACTTCAAACTGTCGCAACAGACGGATCTCATCTGCCCAGCGCTCAGGTTTAATGGTTTCCAGCACCAAAGGGATGCCATCAAAGCGCTTGTCCTGCATGATCACTTCAAAACAGGCCAGACCGATCTCCCCTTCACCCAATGCATGGTGACGGTCAACACGGCTGCCAAATGTCGATTTGGAATCATTGAGGTGCATACCACGCAGGTACTGGAAGCCGACTGTTTTCTCAAACTCAGCGAATGTGGCTTCGGCAGCGCTGTGGGTGCGTAGATCATAACCTGCTGCGAAGGCATGGCAGGTATCGATGCATACACCCACGCGGGATTTGTCTTCTACCTGCGCGATAATGGCCGCAAGCTGTTCAAACGACCACCCAAGGTTAGTGCCCTGACCCGCAGTGTTCTCGATCACTGCGACAACGCCAGGCACAGCCTGGTGCGCCAGGTTGATAGACTCAGCAATCAATGACAGACACGCCTCTACACTGATCTTTTTCAGGTGACTGCCCGGATGGAAGTTCAAAAGTGGCAAGCCCAGTGTCTGGCAACGTTCCATCTCATCAATAAAGGCATTGCGCGACTTTTCCAGCTTGTCTTCTTCCGGTGCACCAAGGTTAATCAGATAAGAGTCGTGAGGCAGGATAGCTTCCGGTACAAAGCCGTGCTTTTGACAGTTGGCTTTAAACGCTGCCACATTGGATGCTTCCAAAGGCTTCGCCTGCCACTGGCGCTGATTTTTGGTAAACAGTGCAAAAGCGTTTGCACCAATCGCTGCAGCATTGATTGGCGCGTTTTCTACGCCGCCTGATGCCGAAACATGGGCTCCGATATACTTCATCTTCTCTCCCTTGCCGGAAACCGTAACCGACAACATTTTAAGTTACTCATACTAGCGCACTCACTGGCAGGATTCGCCTGTCGTATTTGGCAGAGTGGCTACCATTCCAGACGTTTATACGCTGCATTGATGATATTGAATTAATTTACACAAGCTCAAAATGTAGTAATTAAATTACAAATGAAAATTTTCATCACTTCGTACAATGTTACAGTTTTGTTTTAATACAATTATTTAATCATTTCTTGATTCAAAACAAAAAATCAAAGACGCAAGTTTTGCATATTTTGGTTGTAATTTGACTAAAATCAAAATAACCTTGCTTTCAGTAAGGTATACAAGTACCCAGCTCATCAATTGTTGGAAAAATAAAACCACCAAAGCCTATCAAAAAAGGGGAAAGACTATGATCACCGGTATTCAAATTACTAAAGCGGCAAACGACGATCTACTGAACTCTATCTGGCTGCTGGACAGCGAGACCAACGAAGCACGTTGCGTTGCAGCTGCTGCAGGTTTCGAAGCAGATCAGGTTATCCCAGTTGCTGACCTGGGTGAGTTCGAAAGCCGTGAACTGGCTATCGAAGCGCCTGCAAAAATCGAAGGTGGCCAACACCTGAACGTGAACGTACTGAAGCGTGAAACTCTGGAAGACGCAGCTGCGCACCCAGAAAAGTACCCACAGCTGACTATCCGTGTATCTGGTTACGCTGTACGCTTCAACTCACTGACTGTTGAACAGCAGCGCGACGTTATCGCACGTACTTTCACTAACTCTCTGTAATAGACAGTTAGCAAGACATAAAAAAACCGGCCTCATGGCCGGTTTTTTGTTTTCAGTTTTCGCAGCGTTAGCCCGCTACCTTCATCAGGTATTCACGCAGCTGGGCAAAGTCTGCATCCTGCTCTTCTGACAGCAATTCCATCACCGCATGTTTTGCCAACGGCGCTGGCAGCGGGATATCCAGTCCCAGAATTTCATCTACTGACTCTTTAAACTTCGCCGGGTGTGCTGTGCACAGGAACAGGCCATATTCGCCGTCCTGAAGCTGCTCTTCCAGTACGCGGTAAGCAATCGCACCGTGTGGCTCACACAGGTAGCCGCTGGCATACATGGATTTTAAAGTGTCAGCAGTCTGCTCATCGGTCACGGCACCAGAACCCAGTTCATTGAGACCCCAACCTTTCACTGTGCACAGCTCTTCAATACGCGGCCAGTTGTTTGGCTGGCTGACATCCATGGCATTGGAAAGAGTTGGAATTGTAGGCTCAGGCGTCCACTCACCGGTCTTGAGATAACGTGGCACGGTATCATTCACATTGGTCGCCGCGATAAAGCGTTTAATTGGCAGGCCAATCGCTTTGGCCAGCAAACCGGCGGTCAGGTTACCGAAATTGCCGCTTGGTACGGCAACCACCAGGTTTTCACGCTGCGCTTTGGTCAGCTGTGAAGCCGCTTCAAAGTAGTAGCAAATTTGTGCCATCAGGCGGCTGATGTTGATGGAGTTGGCAGAGTTCAGGCCAATCGCCGCGCGAAGCTCTGCGTCATCAAACGCTTGCTTCACCATCGCCTGGCAGTCATCGAAGGTACCGTTGATTGCCACGGTGTGGATGTTGCCACCCAGGGTACAGAACAGTTTTTCCTGCAACGGGCTGATCTTGCCTTTCGGGTACAGGATAACGACATTGATGTTCTCCATGCCGAAGAACGCATGTGCCACCGCCGCACCGGTGTCACCGGACGTGGCAGTCAGGATGGTCACCTTACCGCCTTCAGAAACGGCTGCCAGTGACTGCGCCATAAAGCGGCCACCGAAGTCTTTAAATGCCAGTGTTGGACCGTGAAACAGCTCCAGCGCACTGACTTGGTCGCTCACCTTGGCAACCGGTGCCGGGAACTGGAATGCGTTCTCTACCATGCTACGCACGGTTTCCGGTGTCAGTTCGTCACCGATAAACGCGGAAAGGATGTCGCTGCTGCGGCTGATAAAATCTTTTTCCAGCAGCGCGTCAACGTCATCAAATGTTGGCAGTTCGCTGGGAAAGAACAGACCCTGGTTGCGGCCAAGTCCCTGCTTTACTGCCTGGCCAAACGAGACCTGCTCGTCATTTTCCTTAATGTTATAAAGCTTCATAGTTCACTTCCTGTCACTGTCGATCCCGTCACATCCAATCGACAGATGTGGACAAATCCTTCTTCATTTTGAACGTAATGTTCCTGTAACCACTTAGCGACGCGCTCAGCTACGGCTTTGTCATCCGTAATACTGAACAGGGTTGGTCCTGAACCGGAAATCCCTGTCGCCAGCGCTCCCGCATCTGCAGCAAAGTGCCTCGCGTCAGCAAAACCCGGCAACAGTTTTTCACGATAGGGCTCAGCCACCACATCTTTAATCATGCTTGCCGCCAACTGGGGTTGACCAGAGTAACAGCCATGGATAAACCCTGCCAGATGACGGCCATGATTAATCACGTCCTGACGGCGGTATTGCGCCGGCAGAATCGCTCGCGCTTCCGCAGTGGAGACTTTTATCCCCGGATAGGCCATCACCCAGTACCAGTTATCAAAACAGGGAACCTGCTGGCTGATAATGTCCAGCTGCTCCACCATCAGTTGCAAGCCACCGAGGTAGCAAGGGGCAACGTTGTCATAATGGAGACTGCCAGAGATGGCCGCTTCCATCTCCCCCATCAGCGCCAGTAAGGTAGTTTCATCCAGCGGGTCGCCATGGAATTTGTTCAAGGCATCCAGCGCCGCCACGATAGAACAGGCGCTGGAGCCAAGGCCTGAGCCAATCGGCATGTTCTTCTCAAGGATCATCGCCACGTTGCGAACCGGTTCACCGCGCTTTTCCATTTCGCGGCAAAATACCAGGTAGCTTTGGTAAACGATGTTCTCTTCTTTATTCTGTGGCAGCTTATCAACAAAGCGCCCAACGCAGTCGAGGGAAAAAGGCGTTGAACCGCCCTCTTCCACTTTTACACGGTCACCCAGTAGCGTGCCGTCAATGGGCGATACCGCTGCACCCAAGACATCAAAACCGACGCTGACATTACCAATAGAAGCCGGTGCATAAACCACAACGCTCATCTTATACCCCCAGCTTCCAGCCCAATGTACGCATCAAATCTGCGAACACACCGGCTGCGGTTACTGCCGTACCTGCGCCATACCCGCGCAGCACCAAAGGAATAGGTTGGTAATAGCGGCTGTAGAATGCCAGGGCATTTTCACCTTCTTTGATTTTGAACATCGGATCATCGGCATCAACAGCCTGGATTTTCACTGAGCACTGGCCGTTATCAATACTGCCGACGTAGCGCAGCACTTTGCCTTCAGCGCGTGCATCACCCGCCAGTTTTTCAAAGTAAGCATCCGCTTCAGGCAACCTTGCCATAAAGGCATCAACATCACCTGAGGCATCAAAGCCAGGCGGCAGCGCGGGTTCTACTTCAACGTCTTCCAGCTCCAGATGCATGCCTGCTTCACGCGCCAGGATCAGAAGCTTACGCGCCACATCCATGCCGGAGAGATCGTCACGGGGATCTGGCTCGGTAAAGCCGTTGTTTCTCGCGACGGTGGTCGCTTCACTGAAGCTTTGTCCTTCGTCCAGCTTACCGAAAATATGGGACAGGGAGCCGGACAGGATACCGGTAAATTTTTCCAATTCATCACCGGCTGCAATCAGGTTTTGCAGGTTCTCGATGACCGGCAGACCGGCGCCCACAGTGGTGTCATACATAAACTTACGACGGGTAGCTCGTGCTGCTTTACGCAATTGCTGGTAATACGCCATGCCCGCAGTGTTGGCTTTCTTGTTCGGCGTGATCACGTGGAAGCCAGCGGACAAGAAATCAGCATATTGATCTGCGATAGCCTGATCAGAGGTACAATCGATAAAGACCGGGTTGATGATGTGGTTTTGCTGCACCAAACGCACCATGCGCGGCAGACTAAATGGCTCGTTGATCGTTGCCAGTTCATCACGCCAACCGCTCAGATCGATACCCTTACTGTTAAGTAGCATGCCTTTGCTGTTAGCAAGGCCACATACGCGGATAACAATGCCCTGATCCGCCAGTTTACTCTGCTGACGTTTGACCTGCTCGACCAGTTCACCGCCTACACCACCGACACCGACAATGAAGACATCCAGATAGTGGTTGGAGTTAAACAGGTTCTCGTGACAGGCCTTCACCGCTTCAGAAACGCAATTATCTGGGATAACGGCGGAGATTGAACGCTCTGAAGAGCCCTGCGCAATCGCCACGATGTTGACGTTCATTTCTGCCAACGAGGTAAAGAACTGGGACGCAACCCCTTTAGCGGTGCGCATGGCATCACCGACAAGGGATACGATGGCGACGTTATCAATAAACTCAACCGGCTCCAGCAGACCATCTTTCAGTTCCAGCTCAAAGTTTTCCTGCAGGGCACGCTGCGCAAGCGGCTTGTCTTCCGCTTCAATACAGAAGCTGATGCTGTATTCAGAAGATGACTGGGTGATCAGCACAACCGATACGCCGGCAGCCGACATTGCGCCAAACACACGGGCAGCCATGCCAACCATACCTTTCATGCCAGGACCAGAGACATTCACCATGCTCAGTTTTTCCAGCGTGGTAATGCCTTTCACTGCCAGGTTGTCTTCACCGCTGTCGATACCAATCAGGGTACCTGCACCCTGCGGGTTGGCGGTGTTTTTGATAAGACACGGAATGTGGAAACGTGCAATAGGAAGAATGGTTTTCGGGTGCAGCACTTTGGCACCGAAATAGGAAAGCTCCATGGCCTCCTGATAACTCAAGGATTTGAGCAGCTTGGCATCCGGCACCAGACGCGGGTCGCAGCTGTAAACACCATCAACATCGGTCCAGATCTCACAGCACTCTGCGCGGACACATGCCGCCAGCACGGCAGCTGAATAGTCCGAGCCATTGCGGCCCAATGTCACCAGCTCGCCTTTTTCATTGGAAGCAGTAAAGCCCGGCATCAAACCGATATGCTTTTCAGGGATGGGTTCTTTTTTGAATCGCTCAGAGGAAACTTCGATATCAACGATACCTTCAAGGTAATCGCCTTTTGATTGCAGGTATTTAACCGGATCAATTTCAAACGTGTTGTAGCCACGTGCTTTAAGCAACGCGGACATGGTCGCAATGGAAATGCGCTCTCCTTTGCTGATGATACGGGCATAGATGTTGTCCGGACACAGCCCCAGCAGCGCGATACCGTGGATATACTGGTTGAGCTGATTCACAGAGCGATCGAGTTTTTCCTGCAAACCCGCTTTGTCCAACCCCGGATCCATTTCCGCCAGGCCGTCAAACAGAGCATTGAAAATTTTGCGGATTTCAGCCACCTGAAGCTCCGCTTCACCGTGTTTGATAGTGTTATCGATCACATCGACCAAAAGGTTGGTGATCTTAGCCGGGGCGGACAGAACCGCCGATACCTCACTTTGGCATGTGTTACTGGTGATGATCTCGGCGGCGCGGCTAAATCTTTCCGCATTCGCCAGCGAGGTACCACCAAACTTTAATACTCGCATCCTTTCCTCCAACTTCTTCCTGAACTCGCTGATTCAATAATAAACAGGTTAAAAAAAAGCCCGTACCAGATTTGGGTACGGGCTTTTTTTGAGAATTCTGTGCATATCAGCCCGCACCCGCACCAACGGTGATGGTAATAATGGTGATAATGGTTGTGGTGCCGACTGAATGAAGCATGGCTTTTGAACCTTCCTTGCTACGTTTTTATAACCTTTACCGAATGAAGGCATTAAGGTCAACAAAAATTTAAGTTATCTCTCAAAAAAACGCCCCGATTCGCAACTCTAAATTATCAAATTTAAAAGATGAGAAACCCCGCTATTTACCCGCTTGGTTCTTGCACAGATCGTCCCTGCCATACATAGTTAGTTGAATTGAACACAAATTAAGCAACGGCGAAGGAGGGAACCATGGCAGTTGCGATGGAGGAGTTGGTCGCGCAAACCATATTGCAGGGTGCAGACGCCATGTACGGGCGTTTTTTGGATGTCACCGCTGGGGCGCAGGAACGGTTTGAAGACAGGGACTGGAAAAGCGTACAAAAGGCGCTCAAAACCCGCATCAATTTTTACGACCACCATGTTGGCCTCGTCAGCCAGCAGTTGAAAACCATGCTGAATCGGCAGCATGCCACACGATCTTTCTTGATGGCAGTTAAGGCAGAATACAGCCGCCTGCTGGACGGCTACCCCCGGTATGATATCGCCGAGAGTTTCTTTAACTCTGTCTATTGCCGGATGTTCGACCACCGCAATATCCGCCGTGAAAAACTGTTCGTGAACAGCTCTCAGGGAGGCCGGATCCCTAAATACCCGACCCCACTGTTGAAACGCTATTCATCCAAAACCAATCTTATCCAAACGATCGAGCGGATCCTGGATGACACCCCTTTTACGTTGAACTGGGTCAACAAAGCCCGGGACGTTCACCGGATTGTAGAGGCTTTGCAACGCCAGCTTGGGCCCCAGCTGACCGACGAAGTGACCATTGATATGGTGCGCGAACCCTTCTTCCGGAATAAAGCAGCGTACCTGATTGGCCGTCTGGACATGGCAAACCAAATCCGCCCTCTGGTACTTCCGGTACTGGTGAACTCCAATAATGAACTCTATGTAGATGCCTGTATCTCTGACTCTGATGAGCTAAGTGTTATCTTCGGTTTTGCCCGCTCTTACTTCATGGTGTATGCCCCTGCACCGGCAGCCATGGTGGATTTCTTAAGCCAGCTTATGCCCCACAAAACCCCGGCACAGCTCTACACCGCCATTGGGTGTCAAAAACATGGCAAAACAGAGCTCTACCGCGAATTTCTCCACCACCTTGAATCTTCGGACGACAAATTCATTATCGCCCCGGGTATCAAGGGCATGGTGATGTCGGTGTTTACCCTGCCTTCCTATGGGTTTGTCTTCAAAATCATTAAAGACAGGTTTGCCCCGCAAAAAGACATTACCCACGCCGTGGTTAAAGAAAAATACCGTCTGGTTAAGGAGCACGACCGGGTCGGCCGTATGGCTGATACCCTGGACTACCGCAACTTTATTTTCCCGCGCAGCCGTTTCAGCCAGGAGTTGATCGATGAATTGCTGGAAGTGGCTCCGTCCAATATTAAACTCACGGCCCGGGAAGTGCATATCCGCCACCTGTATATGGAACGGCGAATGATCCCGCTCAATATCTACCTTGAGCAGGCCGATGACGACGAGTTACGCCATGTAGTCCAAGAATACGGGGATGCCATCAAACAACTGGCTGCTGCCAATATCTTTGCCGGTGACATGTTGTTTAAGAACTTCGGGGTTTCCCGCCACAGCCGCGTCATTTTTTACGACTACGACGAAATTTCCTATCTCACGGAGGTCAACTTCCGGCACATTCCACCTCCACGGTTCCCTGAAGATGAAATGGCGGCAGAGCCCTGGTACAGCGTGGGAGAATTTGACGTCTTCCCGGAAGAGTTCCGCACCTTCTTACTGATCAACCCGAAAATACGGGCGCTGTTTGAAGAGCTACACTCGGATCTGTTCGATGCAGATTACTGGAAGGGTCTGCAAGGCAACATTGAACAGGGGCAATTTAATGACGTATTCCCCTACAGTGAGGAGTACCGCTTCACGAAACACTAGAAATGTGATCACTGTTTGCCAGTGCCAAAAATGTGTCGCCATTACAGGCACATTGCTTGCTTAAATAACAATCAGCCCTCCCCGCACGGCCATGTTTTTCCTGCGTCAGGGGAGGGAAATGCGATAACGCAGATCTTTTTACACTGTCGTTATCAAAAGCTAAACAGGTGAGCTAGACTGAAAATTCAGTCGAATAAAAACGAATCAGGGAAGGTGGCAAATGACAAAAATACTCCTCGCCGTCACCCTGCAATCAGTGGCTTTTTTGGCATTCGCGCAGGGTTCGTTACCGCTGTCAGAATATCTCGAAGAAAACCAAAAACCTTGGTTTTCCAGCTCTATCTCGACCGGCAACCAGAGTTTTGACAGCTGGACGGTCAGCTCAGGTTTTCACTACCCGCTGCTGGAAAATATCAACGTTTATCTTGCTACCGAGATGACATCTGAAACCGATTACAGTGCCAGTTCAAAAGGGTTGTTGAGCGGTATCCAGTACAACTTCAATAACAAACTCAGTGTTGGAAGTAGCGTGCAGGCTGAGAGGGTCAATGAAGAAACCATCGGTGTGGTTGGAATGAGTAGCCAGTTGCGCCTGACCGACAAGTTAAATCTTGAAGCCAAATTTGACTACAACCTGAACCAGGAGCCTGCCGCGTCCGCCAATTATCAACTGGGTGTTGGTTACCGGTTCTAGGTTTAAATTGCGAACACAAAAAAACCGCCTATTGAAATGGCGGTTTTTTAGTTCCAAGATTCAACCTTTCATCGGCTCTTCGCCAAATTCAATCGGGTGTTGGCTTATCATGACGCCATTGAGATCGGCGAAAAGGTAATCCCCCGGAGAAACGGGCACATCATGGATGCGCAGCGGAACATCTTCGTCACCGGCGCCTCGTTTTTCCGTTTTTATCGGACAAACGCCCAACGCTTTTACCCCGAGTTCCATTTCGCTGAGCGCGCCGGCATCGCGTATAGCGCCGAAAACCACCACACCTTCCCAGCCATTTTCAACCGCTCTGGCTGCCAGTAAATCCCCCAGCAATGCCTTGTTCAGGCTGGCGTGACCATCCACCACCAATACGCGCCCTGCACCGGGTCTTCCCAGAATGTCACGCACTTTGGAGTTGTCTTCAAAACAACGCAGTGTTTCAACCCGGCCGGAGAACACTTTCCTGCCGCCAAAATCGCGCCATTGCACCGGGATCCAATGAACGGCATCGCCATGGGCATCGCTGATATCTGGCAATAAATCTTCCATGCTTCTCTCCTTTGTACATTCACTGAATAACTTCTCCGTGGTTTAAACGTAGCAAGGTTCATGTGAAGAAGTCGGCTCCAGATGACTAAAGCGAGAAATGCGCACTGATTATCGGCTTCCCTTGCGCAAATTTAACGTGCAACAAAACACCCTGAGAGATGAAATCAGGCTAAGCTAACTATCGGATTTTTCGAAAAAAGGCTCTGAGTGCTAATCCGCATTTTCTGCTTTTTTTGCCATGATTTTGGGGCATAACTCAACCATATGTAGTTGACCGATATGCGACAACATGCTCTGATAATCGCGCCGTTACACAATATTCACACTTGTGGTAAAAGTACGAAAAATTCCGAACGATTTTGTCATCTTTACGCTGGTTTTTCGGCCCGAATTCCACCAATTGCGACCACTGGAAGCGAGATTGACGTATATCAATAAAGATTAAAAAAAGTTGCGTTGATTTATTACCAAATATTGTTAGCACGCTGTTAAATGAATACAATCAGCGCTATCCAAAGGATTTGCTGGCCAAAATGATTTGTCTAGTAGCATGCAGCGCGATTAAACGCATCTGCAATCACCTTCTCTAAGGATGGCGTTTGTATCAGGAAGGTATGCTTGAGTTAGCACGCAAAGCACTTTAGGTATACTTTTCCTGTTTGTAAATTTTCTTCACAGTGTCCCGGACGCTGTGGTTGATTGAGGGTAAGCACGCGTGCTTATGCCTCAGTACCAGATTCCTTAAGAAATTAGGTAACGCCAATGCAAACCCCTCACATTCTGATTGTTGAAGACGAACACGTAACACGTAATACGCTAAAAAGTATTTTTGAAGCGGAAGGTTATACCGTTCTGGAAGCTAACGACGGCGAAGAGATGCACCAAGTGCTGTCAAACAATCAGGTAAACCTGGTTATCATGGATATCAACTTGCCTGGTAAAAATGGCCTGCTGCTGGCGCGTGAACTGCGTGAGCAAGGCGACATGGCGCTGATGTTCCTGACCGGCCGCGATAACGAAGTAGACAAGATCCTGGGTCTGGAAATCGGTGCGGATGACTACATCACCAAGCCATTCAACCCACGTGAACTGACCATCCGTGCCCGCAACCTGCTGACCCGTGCGATGAACCAAGGTGCAACGCCTGAAGACAAGCGTTCTGTTGACCGCTACGTGTTCAACGGTTGGACGCTGGACATCAACAGCCGTTCACTGATCAGCCCGAACAACGAGCAGTTCAAACTGCCACGCTCTGAGTTCCGTGCACTGCTGCACTTCTGTGAAAACCCAGGCAAGATCCAGACCCGTGCTGATCTGCTGAAGAAGATGACTGGCCGCGAACTGAAGCCGCACGACCGTACTGTAGACGTGACTATCCGCCGCATTCGTAAACACTTCGAATCATTCGGTGACACGCCAGAAATCATCGCAACTATCCACGGTGAAGGTTACCGCTTCTGTGGTGAACTGGAAGACTTCTAAGTCTGACAAGATTCAATGATTAAGGCCTGCAACTGCAGGCCTTTTCTTTGGTTACGCTTTCTGGGTATAGCTTTCCAGCCACTGTTTCAGCACGCCAATATCGTGCGGATACCCTTCTTTGATTTCATCGACCCAATCCCCAATATTCTCCCACCATGCCGGCAGTTCCGGTGACTGGGCTTTCTGCGCCAGTTTCTGAATATGCTTAAGGCCTATGGAGCCCGCCGCCCCTTTGATTTTGTGCGCCTCACTGGCAATACCATCCTGATCTTTGGCCGTCATATTGCTGTCGAGTATCTTGAGATATTCCGGCATCAACTCTTCAAACATGCCAATACTTTGCAGAACGGGCTCTGCACCGACAATGTCGACGTAAGAACTCAGCATCTCCAGATCCAGCAAGGTTTCCAGCATCTCATTGCCAGGCTTCTTGTTTGTTTTGCCCATATTCTCTTTTTCCACGATTGGACACTGCAGCGCCAGGCGCTCTATCACATCTGTCATCGCAGTCACGCTGATAGGCTTGCTGATAGCATCATCCATCCCCTGGTTGATGTACTCGGTTTTGTCCTTGATGACATTGGCTGTCAGCGCCACCAATGGCGGCAGGTTTTTCTCTTCCGCACGCAGCGTCTTGGCAATATCAAACCCGGTCATGTCCGGAAGCTGGATATCAAGCAATACCAGATCATAGGTATGGTGAGGGTACATCGTCAGCGCTTCCTGTCCACTGCGGGCGACAAAAACAGTATGCCCTAGGCTTTCCAGCAAGTTGGTGGCAACCGTAATATTCAGTTCAATGTCTTCCACCAGCAAGATTTGCAGCGGGCTTTGCTCCACTTTCACCGTGGCTGCATTCTGGATTGCATCACACACAGGTACAGTCAGGGTAACGGTGAAGGTACTTCCTTCCCCGACTTCACTGTCGACCGTGATATCACCCCCCATCAGCCTTGCCAGCTTGCGGGAAACCGCCAGGCCGATACCGGTGCCTACTGCGTGCAGGTTGTCCTGCCCTTGCTGCACCTGATAATACATGGCAAAAATCTTACCCTGTTCCGTCTGCGGAATACCGATACCACTGTCTTCAATGTCAAACTGCAGGTGGGCATTACCCTCTTCAACATCACAACTGACCGCCACATTCACCGCACCATGTTTGGTGAATTTGACCGCATTACCCACCAGATTCCAGAGGATCTGGCGCAGTCGCGTTGCATCCACCAACACTGCAGATGGCAGCGTAGTCATGCGATCAAGGGAGAAACGCAGGCCTTTTTGTTCGGCCATCAAGGCGCTGATATTTTCAATTTCAGCCACAAAATCAGACAGGTCTACAGGTTGTGGCAACAACTCCAGCCGACTGCGATCAGATTTGTCCAAGTCGATAATGTCGTTAAAGATATTACCCAGAGTAATGGCGCTGACATGAATGGTTCTCAGGTAGCCAAGCTGGTCTTCTGACAGCTTGGTTTCCAGCAGCATCCGGCTCAGGCCAACGATGCCGTTAAGTGGTGTGCGCAGCTCATGGCTGATGGTGGAGATAAAGGCGGTCTTATCGCGGCTCGCCTTTTCCAGTGCATCCTGATAACGCTTACGTTCAGTGATTTCCCGGCCAAAGCCAACCAACCCAAGGCGCCGGCCATCACGGGAATAGAATGGCAACTTACGCAGCTCAAAGTAGGCTTTGCGTCCGTCGCTGTACTCCAGCCATTGCTCGTAGGTAAGCGGGATATTGTTGTCGAAGACCTCTTGATCCGTTTCTACCACCTTACTGGCGATGTCTTCACGGTAAACATCCCATGGCGTCAGGCCCACCAGCTCTTTTTCCTTCTTGCCGGTCAACTCTTCCATTGCCTTATTACAGCCGGAGAACTGGCCTTTTTCATTGCGGTAGTAAATGAGATCGGGCGACGCATCGATGAATGAGCGCAGCAGTGCAGTCTGCTCTGCCAGTTCCACCTGCGCCTTTTCACGCTGGTAGACCTCATTTTCCAGATCCTGCATCGCTTCCTCACGGGCGCCTTCTGCGCGCTTACGTTCCTCAATCTCCTGATTCAACTGGGTAATGTTGTCAGTGAGTTGGCGGTTAAGTTCCATATCCCTTGCCCGCATCTCTTCCAGTTTTGAAACCAGCTTGGTGAGGCGTTGGCGGGATTCTTCCAACTGGTCGACAACCACGGAAAGAAAATAGACCGCCCAGGGCGTGATTAACAGACCGAAGAAGACTGAGCGGACGATGTCACTGTCATGTACTGTGCCATTCAGGACGAGGGTGATCCCAACCTGGACAATCACGGCCAGTGCAACCAGCGCAAGCGCCAGCAACATGCTGAAACGCACGATGCCGAGTTTGACCAGCAAATCGACATAGTACTGCGCTAAAAGTTTAATTTGTTTCATTGAACATCCCGTACAACGTGAATTACCGGGAATGATAGCCTTGCCTTACAGCAAGCTAAAGGAGAAGGCAGTGATAATTGTGCCGGTGCGACACAATTTCACGCTATGCAGGCTGTGGCTGACAAGTAGGTTCTGCGGATTTTGAGCTCACCGCTATCTGATTGCGCCCGGCGTGTTTAGCGCTATAGAGCGCTTTATCGGCCAGCGACACCAGATCACCGTAATCCTGCCCCGCCCGAGGGTAAACTGTCGCAATGCCCTGACTGAGGGTCAGGTCCTCATGCACAGTAGAATACGCATGGGGAATGGCTGCAGCTGCCAGCTCACGGGCAATGTTCTGCGCTACGACATGTGCCCCCTCTGCGTTGGTGTTGGGCAGCAGGATCGCAAACTCTTCACCACCATAACGGGCAACCGCATCCAGTGGACGGCGAATCACGCGTTGGAACACATCAGCCACCTGACGGAGCGCTTTGTCCCCTTCCTGATGACCATAGTTGTCATTGTAAGGTTTGAAGTAATCAATATCGCAGAAAATCAGGGATAACGGTTCCTGATCGCGGATATGCGCATGCCACATTTTCACCAACTGCTCGTCAAAGCTGCGGCGGTTGGCAACCTTGGTCAGACCATCGACAAAGCTGAGTTCTTCCAGCTCCATGATGGCATCTGCCAGCTGTTGCTGTGTTGCCTTACGCTCGGTGACGTCTCGGGCAATGACCAGTACGCCAATGGTGTCATCTGTAGGGTCACGGAACTGGGTTTTGGTCAATTCGTACCAAACCTGTGAACCATCGCGCTTCATGACCAGATCTTCATATTTAATGGTTTTACCATCGCGAAGTACGGGTTCGTCAATCGCCCGGTGCTGTGCAAGCGCCTCCGGTTCCATCACGTCGTCAGCCCGCTCACCTTCAAGGTTGTCGTGCGACGCTCCCATTGCTTCAGCAAATGCTGCATTGCCACCTAAAAACTCATAATCCCGGTTATATATACCGATAGGATCAACACTGGCCTTAAAAATAGAGGTCAGTACGTTACTGTGTTTTTTCAGTTGCTGTTCAACTTCCTGGCGCGCCTCGATTTCCCGTTCCAGCGATTGACGCATCATGTACCAGTTGGTGACGTCATGGCTGATGCTGAGAGTTCCAAACACCCGGTTGTCATCATCCAGCAGCGGCGTCTGACTGGTTTCCAGCAAGCAGCTGTCGCCGATTGGGTTAGTCGTCCAGCTTTGTTGGGTACGCCGGCCTCTGGGATCGTCCTGTTCGCTGAACATCAGCCCCTCGTTCTCGCGCCCTTTCCAGAAACGGTCGAATGCAAGGTTAGAGCCGACGACGTGGCCGTCTTTGTCCTGAAAACAGATAAGCTCCGCCAGGGAGTTGATTACACTGCGGAAGATCTGGCTGTCATTGTCACTGAATGGCTCGCTGTACACCGTATCGGATTTCGGCTCCAGTGAGACGATCCACACCCGTTGACCTCCACACCAGACCGGCAACCCTGAAAAACGCGCATAACGCGTGTTACAAGATTTCGATGTGCTGCGAAAATCCGTGGTCATTTCAATGAAAGGATGCGGCCAGGTGCGGGATGCCAGCAAAGCGGTAATAGTTCGCTGTTCACGTTCGCCGCAAATGCGGTACATATCGTCAGAGGTATCCACACTGAACAGGCGCACGAAACTGCGGTTTGCATACAGAATGCTACCGTCTTTATCGCGGATCATGGCTTTAGGTGAGTGCAGATTAGAAAGGTAAAGTCGCCATGTTTTTAACGACATGACGCGCCGGTGAGAGATCCAGAACGCCCCGGCAATAAACCCAATCAACAACACTGCCAACGTCAATGGCAACCACTCACTCATTCTTCCACCCTGAAGAAAGCTTAAAACTTTGAACTAAAGTCACGCTTAATCTTGCCATATGCTCATGAAAGAAAACGAATAACCCGACATAATTTTGTGAGGTATCAAACCCCAGTCACATTATCGTGGAAATACGAACGGGGTACCCAGCGCACTCCCCTGCGCACCCTTGATGTTCAGTGCGCGGCCAAGCTCAGTCATCGCCAACCAGCGGTTTTCACACCACTCCGGCGCCAGCAGGGTTGGCTTGCGTGCGTTGGCAGAAACGCGATGATACACCACATTCGGAGGTGTCCGCAGGATCATCTCAGAGGCACTCTCGACATAATCTTGCAGTGAAATAGCATCCAGTCTGCCTGCACGCCAGGCTTTCGCCATAATCGAGCCGTCAACAATATGAAGTGGGTGTAGTTTGATGCCTTCAGTACCGGTACCGATGACGCGATCCATAGTTTCGATATGGTCGACACGGGTATCGCCCGGCAGCCCTACAATCAGATGGGTACACACATTCAACCCAAGCGCCCGCGCCTTGCGGGTGATGCGATCATAACAAGCAAAATCGTGGCCGCGGTTAATCCGCTGCAGGGTCTTATCATTGGCCGTCTGCAAACCCAGCTCCAGCCAAATCTCAAAACCCTGATCTTTGTAATGTGCCAGTAATTCCAGCACGGCATCAGGGACACAGTCAGGGCGTGTACCTACGCAAAGGCCGACGATATCCGCACTTTTCAGCGCCTCTTCATACATCGCCTTGAGCTTTTCCACTTCCGCATAGGTACTGGTATAGGCCTGGAAGTAAGCCAGGTAGCGTTTAGCCCGGTTCACTTCCGTCGCGCGTTGTGTCAGCTGTGCAGTCACAGATAGCTGCTGCGCTGTTTCATCGGCAAATGACGCCACATTGCAAAACGTACATCCACCTCTTCCAAGGGTGCCGTCCCGGTTCGGGCAACTGAAGCCACCATGAAGGGTGAGTTTGTGAACTTTTTCGCCATACCTGCGTTGTAAATCCTGACCAAAGGTATTCACCAAATGATGAAGTTCCATCGCTGACCGCCTGACTTGTTCATTGGAAGAAAAAAGCGCGGGATCCTAACACAGGCAGCTGGATCAAAACCTCGATCAAATCAATATCGCTTTAACTATTTATCGCCCCAATGAAAGTAAATTACAGATTTTTCACTGCCTCTCAAAGCATCAAAAAAGCAAAAGATCTGCTTATTCATCAAAGAATCTGATTTTCGAATATTCATGCATTTCAATCGCGGATTTAACATCTAAAGTCGCCGTTCGCGGCGATTGAAGTGCAACTTTTTATGGTAATTAATTTTCTAAATATGTAGGATAGCTACAGCTGCGCCTAAATTGTGAGCAATAAAATTCGCCATATAACGCGCTTTTTTAGTCAGTTGTATGGCATATCAAAGAAAGCGCAGCATATCTGCATAGGATTGCAAAAAGGAGATGGTTACTGGTTTTATCAGTAGCCGGGCTTGGTTGCCGTGACAAACCCTTGGTTTGACAACAATTGGCGACCGCTCAAACCCCGCCCGCAACAGGCGAGGTAAAGGAAGGCAAATGCGCCCACCGCATTTGTGTCAACTGGAAGGACGTAAACATGACTGATTCAGTGCTACGCACCGAGGGACTTTATGTGCCCGAAATGGAACACGACGCCTGTGGTATTGGCTTCGTCGCCCACCTGAAGAACAGAAAGTCTCATGCGATTGTAACTCAGGCACTTGATATGCTGGCCCGTATGGAACACCGCGGCGGCCAGGGCTGTGATCCATGTAGTGGTGACGGCGCAGGTATACTTTTACAAAAACCCCACGAATTCTTACTCGAAGAAACCCGCAAACTGGGCATTCAACTGCCATCGTCTGACAAGTACGGTGTCGGTGTCATGTTGTTCCCGAAAGACGAGAACAAACGCCAGCAATGCCGTGAAATCTTCGAACGCAACGCCAAACGCCTCGATCTCGAAGTCATTGGTTACCGTGTTCTGCCAACCGATAACTCTATGATTGGTGCCGATCCACTGAGCACCGAACCTCAGTTTGAACATGCATTTGTAACCGGTGGTGATTATCTTTCTCTGGACGAACTTGAGCGCAAACTGTTTGTGCTGCGTAACTACACCGTGCGCGTGTGTCTGGAAAGTGTGTCCAACATTGGTGATGACTTCTACATCAACTCCTTCTCAGCCAAGACACTGGTGTATAAAGGACAGTTGACTACCGAGCAGGTACCTCAGTACTTCCTCGACCTGCAAAACCCCTCCATGGTGACTGCACTGGCGCTGGTTCACTCGCGCTTCTCCACCAACACCTTCCCGAAATGGCGTCTGGCACAGCCTTTCCGCTATATCGCCCACAATGGTGAAATCAACACAGTCCGCGGCAACCTGAACTGGATGAAAGCCCGTGAAGCGCTGCTGGAAACGAAGCTGTTTAGCGACCAGGAACTCAAGATGCTGCTGCCAATCTGTCAGGAAGGCGCATCGGATTCCGCCAACTTCGATATGGCACTGGAACTGCTCGTGTTGACCGGCCGCAGCCTGCCGCACGCTCTGATGATGATGATCCCGGAAGCGTGGCAGGAGAAGAAAGACATGGATCCGAAACTCCGTGCTTTCTACCAGTATCACGCCAATATCATGGAACCTTGGGATGGCCCGGCGTCTGTCTGTTTTACTGACGGTGTGAAAGTGGGTGCAACCCTTGACCGTAACGGCCTGCGTCCTAGTCGCTACACAGTGACCAAAGACGACTACCTCATCATGGCATCCGAGTCAGGTGTGGTAGAGATCGCTCCTGAAAACATTCATTTCCGTGGCCGCCTGCAACCAGGCCGTATCTTTGTTGCTGACCTTGAGCAAGGCCGTATCATCTCTGATGAAGAGGTGAAGAATGAAATCGCTACTGCCCAGCCTTACCAGGAGTGGGTAGAGAAAAACCTGCTGCACATCGACAAACTGCCGGATGCAGACAGCAAGCACCACCAGCCGTCACCAGATCGTTTGCTGCACCATCAACAAGCGTTTGGTGTGACCTCAGAAGAGGTCAACGAAATCATCTTACCAATGGCGAAAGACGGCAAAGAGCCATTGGGTGCCATGGGGGCAGACTGGCCACTGGCTGTGCTTTCGCATCAGTCCCAGCACCTTTCGAATTACTTCAAGCAGCTGTTTGCTCAGGTGACCAACCCACCGATCGATCCGATCCGTGAGCGCATGGTTATGTCGCTGAAAACGTATTTGGGTAAAGATCAGAACCTCTTGATTGAATCCCCAATCCACTGCCGCAAGGTCGAGTTGGAATCACCGGTACTGAGCAACGCTGAGCTAGAAAAACTGCGCGCGATTGATAACGATCACTTGCAAGCCAAGACGCTTGATATCGTGTTCCGTGCCAGCGGTGAGCCGGGCAAACTGGAGCGTGCACTGAAGCGAATCTGCCAGTATGCAGAAGATGCTGTCATTGATGGCTACTCCATCATCCTGCTGACTGACCGTGCAGTAAACTCCAACCATGCTGCAATCCCTGCCATGCTGGCCGTGGGTGCGGTACACCACCACCTGATCCGCAAAGGTCTGCGTGCGAAAGCCGACATCGTTATCGAAACCGGTGACGCGCGTGAAACCCATCACTTTGCCACACTCGTTGGCTACGGTGCGAATGCTGTTAACCCGTACCTGGTCTACGAAACTCTGGTCGATCTACAGCGTACCAAGAAGCTGGATCCAGCCGCGGATGTGGACAAACTGTTCGAGAACTACCGTAAGTCTATCAATGCCGGTCTTCTCAAGATTTTCTCCAAAATGGGGATCTCTACCCTGCAGTCATACCACGGTGCGCAAATCTTTGAAGCACTGGGTATCAGCAAGTCTGTGGTGGACAAGTACTTCACCGGTACGGTTTCCCGTATTCAGGGTCTGACCATTGATGACATCGCCAAAGAAGTACTGGTGCGTCACCGCCTGGGCTACCCTACCCGTGAGATCCCAGTACAGATGCTGGATGTAGGTGGTGTTTACCAGTGGAAACAGCGTGGTGAGAAACACCTGTTCAACCCTGAAACTATTCACCTGTTGCAGCACTCCACGCGCGACAAAGATTTCAAACAGTTCAAAGAATACTGTAAAGCCGTCGACAGCCAGGGTGATGATGCCGCAACACTGCGCAGCCAGTTCGACTTTGTAAAAAATCCGGCTGGCAGCATCCCATTGGAAGAGGTCGAACCGGTAGAGAGCATCCTGAAACGCTTTGCGACGGGTGCAATGAGCTTTGGTTCCATCTCGCATGAAGCGCACTCAACCCTTGCTGTTGCGATGAACCGTATTGGCGCGAAATCCAACTCCGGTGAAGGTGGTGAAGACCCTATCCGTTTCGAGAAAAAAGAAAACGGTGACTGGGAACGCTCTGCGATTAAACAGGTTGCTTCTGGACGCTTCGGTGTCACCTCTTACTACCTGGCGAATGCCGATGAGCTGCAAATCAAGATGGCACAGGGTGCAAAACCAGGCGAAGGCGGACAGCTGCCGGGTCACAAGGTAGACGACTGGATTGGTCGTACCCGTCACTCCACCCCGGGCGTCGGTCTTATCTCACCACCGCCACACCACGATATCTACTCTATCGAGGATTTGGCGCAGCTGATCTATGACCTGAAGAACGCCAACCGTAAAGCGCGTATCAACGTCAAACTGGTATCCGAAGCCGGTGTCGGTACGATTGCTTCCGGTGTGGCCAAAGCCAAAGCTGACGTTGTACTGATTGCTGGTTTCGATGGCGGTACCGGTGCTTCACCTCTGTCATCCATCAAACACGCAGGTCTGCCGTGGGAGCTGGGTTTGGCAGAAACACACCAGACGCTGCTGAAAAATGGCCTGCGTAATCGTATCGTTGTGCAATCTGACGGTCAGATGAAAACCCCGCGTGACCTTGCCGTAGCCACCCTGCTGGGTGCAGAGGAATGGGGCGTGGCAACCGCTGCACTGGTGGTTGAAGGTTGTATCATGATGCGTAAGTGTCACCTCAACACCTGTCCTGTCGGTATCGCCACCCAGAACAAGACCCTGCGTGAGCGTTTTGACGGCCGCGTGGAAGACGTTGTTACCTTCTTCACCTACATGGCAGAAGGTCTGCGTGAAATCATGGCTGAGCTTGGCTATCGCACCATCAATGAGATGGTCGGTCAGTCTCAGCACCTGAAAGTGCGCTCTGACGTCGGTCACTGGAAATACCAGAACCTGGATCTCAACGTTGTTCTGCATAAAGAAGAGCCACGTGAAGGTGACGGCATGTACTGCCAGACCCAACAAAACCACGCGCTGGAAGCAGTGCTTGACCGCCGCCTGATTGAGGTTGCATCAAGTGCACTGAAAGAAGGCCGTAAAGTGGATGCAGAGTTCGCGATTGTGAACACCGACCGCAGCGCCGGCACCATGCTGTCGAATGAAATTTCGAAAGTGTACAAAGACCAGGGGCTTCCACAGGCAATGAACGTCAAGTTCAAGGGCTCTGCTGGTCAAAGCTTCGGAGCTTTCCTCGCCAAAGGCGTGACATTCACCGTTGAAGGCGACGCCAACGATTACTGGGGCAAAGGCCTGTCCGGCGGCACACTGGTGCTCTACCCGGATGCGAAGAGCGACATCATTGCGGAAGACAACATCGTTGTCGGTAACGTCTGTTTCTACGGCGCGACCTCCGGTGAGTCTTATATCCGCGGTGTGGCAGGTGAACGTTTCTGTGTGCGTAACTCCGGCGCCAAAGTAGTGGTTGAAGGTATCGGTGACCACGGTTGTGAATACATGACCGGCGGCGTCGCGATTGTTCTCGGCCAGACTGGACGCAACTTCGCTGCAGGTATGAGTGGTGGTGTGGCATACGTTTGGGATCAGTTTGGTGACTTCGAAACCAAGCTCAACCCAGAGCTGGTTGATTTAGATCCGCTGGACGACGAGGACGTTGCACTGCTGAAAGAGATGATCAGCAAACATCACACGCTGACCGGCAGTACCGTGGCTGAAACCTTCCTGTCGAACGTTGAGGAAAACCTCAATGCCATCGTCAAGGTCATGCCACGTGATTACAAAGCCGTGCTGGAACAACGTAAACAAGAAGCCGCAAACAAGGAAGAAGTGGAGGCTGTAAATGGGTAAGCCAACCGGATTTCTCGAATTTGGCCGCGAATTGCCGGCCAAGAAAGACCCCGCCGTTCGTATTCAGGACAACAAGGAGTTTGTCCTGAACAGCGAGTTTGGTGAAAAGATCAACCAACAGTCTGCGCGCTGCATGGACTGTGGTGTTCCTTTCTGCCACAGCGGCTGTCCAATCGGGAACATTATCCCTGAATTTAACGACGCGGTTTACCGCGACAGCTGGGAGGAAGCGTGGAACATATTAAGCTCCACCAATAATTTCCCAGAATTCACCGGCCGGGTTTGTCCTGCGCCGTGTGAAAGTGCCTGTGTACTGGGGATCAATCAAGACCCCATCACCATCTGTAATATCGAAAAAACCATCGTTGAAACGGCATACCGTGAAGGGTATGCCAAACCGAAAACGCCCACTTCACGCACCGGCAAGAAAGTCGCCATCATTGGCTCAGGCCCTGCGGGTTTGGCGGCTGCAGAGCAGCTTAATAGTGCCGGCCACAACGTCACTGTGTTCGAGCGCGATGAGAAAGTCGGCGGTCTGCTGCGTTTTGGTATTCCTGACTTCAAGCTCGGCATGGATGTGATTGATCGCAAGATCAACCTGATGGCCGAAGCCGGTATTGAATTCAAGGTCAATGCGCACGTAGGTGTGAACGTTAATGCCCTGCAAATTCGTCAGGATTACGATGTCGTACTGCTGACCGGTGGCTCGACCGTCCCACGTGACCTGCCCATCCCTGGCCGCGAGCTGAAAGGGGTGCATTTCGCGATGGAGTTTCTGGGTCAGAACAACCGCCGTGCCAACGGCATGGATCTGAAAACCGAAGAGATCCACGCTAATGGCAAACACGTCGTCGTGATCGGAGGTGGTGATACAGGCTCTGACTGTGTGGGTACCTCGAATCGCCATGGCGCCGCGAGCATTACCCAGGTGGAGATCATGCCGATCCCACCGGAAAAACGCCCAGCTAACATGCCTTGGCCACAGTACCCAATGATCCTGCGAACGTCGACTTCCCACGAAGAAGGCTGTGAGCGTCACTGGAATATCCTGACCAAAGCCTTTATCGACGATGGTAACGGCAATGTGAAAGCACTACGCCTTGCAGACATCGTCTGGAAAGAGGCTGCGCCAGGCGAGCGCCCAAGCTTTGAAGAAGTGGCTGGCTCTGAGCGTGAAATTCCTTGTGATATGGCATTCCTTGCTATGGGTTTTCTACACCCAGAACCGCATGGCGTCTTGGCACAACTGGATGTGGCGCTGGATGAGCGTGGCAATGTCGCCACCACTCACTTCCAGACCAGCCAGAAAGGTGTGTTTGCCGCCGGAGATATGCGCACCGGACAGTCACTGGTTGTTCGCTGTATCAATGAAGGTCGTGAGTGTGCTCGCGCAATCGACACCTTCTTGATGGGCAACACCAACTTAGAGGCAAAAGCAGACTCGCTGATGCTCTCCGCATAACTATAACTCAGTAATATCTTCCAGTTTTGCCAGCCCTTGCGGCTGGCTTTTTTCTTTTTCGTCCCTGTTCCCCACACCGACGGCTAAAAGTTGCCACCAAGCGATAAATAATCGCCACCTGCGCGTAATTTAATCTCTGCGACCAAGTTAAAAGATCCGCCATTAAATGCTGTCTGCAACCAAGGTTTGCCAGATATATCGCTGTTAATTCCTAAAGTTAAAGTAATGTGACGAAATTTGACCTCTTCGTCATTAACCGATAACTTGAAGGGTCGAAAATGCATAAACACTACACTGCCCACTCGATAGTGTTGCTCAACCGCCAATAGGATATTGGTATATCGAGGGACAGGTGCCAGGAAGGCATAAAAAACTGCAGTCACTGCCTAAAGCAGTCGCAAGGGAGAATTGCAATGTCGCTGTACGATCCAACGCTGGAGAAAGACAACTGCGGCTTTGGCCTCATCGCCCATACAGAAGGTGAAGCCAGCCACAAACTTGTCCGGACCGCCATTTCCGCACTTGACCGGATGACCCACCGTGGCGCTATCAACGCTGATGGGAAAACCGGTGACGGTTGCGGCTTATTGCTTCAAAAGCCCGATTCCTTTTTCCGCCTTGTCGCCGAAGAGAACGACTGGAACCTCAGTAAGCTCTACGGCGTAGGCATGATTTTCCTCAGCAAAGACCCGGTGAAGGCACAACATGCCAAAGCGGTGTTTGAAAAGGAAATTGCCGCAGAGACCCTCACCATTGTTGGCTGGCGCGAAGTGCCCACCAATGAGGATGTTTTGGGTGAAATCGCGGCCAGCACAGTTCCCAATATTGAACAGGTCTTTATCAACGGCCCTGCCGGATGGCGAGCACGTGACGTAGAGCGTCGCCTATACATCGCCCGCCGCCGCGCGGAAAAAGCGTTGGCTGAAGACAACGATTTCTACATCACAAGCCTCTCCACCCGCACCATTGTCTACAAAGGTCTGTGCATGCCCGCTGACCTGCCAAGGTTTTACCTCGACTTGGCCGACTTGCGCTTAGAAGCATCTATCTGTCTGTTCCACCAGCGTTTTTCAACCAACACCACGCCTAAATGGCCGTTGGCACAGCCATTCCGTTATCTGGCCCACAATGGTGAAATCAACACCATTGAAGGTAACCGCCAGTGGGCCCGCGCTCGCGCATACAAATTCAACTCTCCGCTGCTGCCTGATTTGAAAGAGGCCGCACCGTTTGTCAATGAAACCGGCTCGGACAGCTCAAGCCTCGACAACATGCTGGAAGTGTTCCTTGCCGGCGGTATGGATCTGTTCCGCGCCATGCGCATGCTGGTGCCACCGGCTTGGCAAAACCACCCAGATATGGCGCCGGATCTGCGTGCATTTTACGATTTCAACTCCATGCACATGGAGCCTTGGGACGGCCCGGCCGGTATCGTCATGTCAGACGGCCGCTATGCCGCCTGTAACCTTGACCGCAACGGCCTGCGCCCTGCCCGCTATGTGGTCACCAAAGACAAACTGATCACTTTGGCTTCAGAAGTCGGTATCTGGGATTACGCACCGGATGAAGTGGCAGAAAAAGGCCGTGTTGGCCCGGGTGAGTTGCTGGTGATTGATACCTTCGAAGGGCAGATCTGGCATTCCGCAGACATCGATAATGAACTGAAAAGCCGCCATCCCTACAAAGCCTGGCTGGATAAAAATGTTAAGCGTCTGACGCCGTTTGAAGAGCTGAACGCCGAAGAAAGCGGTGGCAAACGCAGCATGGATGACGATGAACTGCACGTCTTCCAGAAACTGTTTGGCGTTTCCCGCGAAGAGCAGGATCAGGTGCTGCGTGTACTGGGCGACATCGGTCAGGAAGCGACAGGCTCCATGGGTGATGACACGCCAATGGCGGTGCTTTCTTCCAAAGAGCGCCATATTGCCGATTACTTCCGCCAGAAGTTTGCCCAGGTGACGAACCCACCTATCGACCCGCTGCGTGAAAACCACGTCATGTCACTGGCAACCTGCATCGGCCAGGAAATGAATGTCTTTTCCGAAACCGATGGACACGCCTACCGTGTGGCATTCAAGAGCCCGGTATTGCTTTATTCCGACATGGTGCAACTGCTGGAACTCGACGACGAGTATTACCGCAACAGCATCATCGACATCAATTTCAAGCCGGAAGACAAGTCGCTGGAACAGGCCATTGTCGACCTTTGCGATCAAGTTGAGCGCGTTGTGCGCGACGGTACAGTGCTGGTTGTGCTGTCAGACCGCGGCATTGCCAAAGACAAACTGCCGATCCCTGCTGCTATGGCAGTCGGTGCGGTGCACAAACGCCTGGTGGATTCGTCTCTGCGCTGTGATGCCAACATTGTGGTAGAGACCGCCTCTGCGCGTGACCCTCACCAGTTTGCCGTTTTGCTCGGATTTGGTGCGACCGCGGTTTATCCATACCTGGCCTATGAATCCATCGCCAAGATGGTCGAAAAAGGCGTGATTGAAAAACCGATGCGTGATGCCATGCTCAACTTCCGCAACGGCATCAACAAAGGCCTGTTCAAAATCATGTCCAAGATGGGCATCTCTACCATTGCTTCTTACCGCTGTGCGCAGTTGTTCGAAGCCATTGGCCTGGGTGAGCAGGTAGTAAACCTCTGCTTTAAAGGTGTCGCGAGCCGTATTCAGGGCGCCGATTTTTCTGACTTCCAGCAGGATTTGTACAACCTGTCACGCCGCGCCTGGCTGAAACGTAAATCCGTTGAACACGGTGGCCTTTTGAAATACGTCCATGGCGGCGAATACCACGCCTACAACCCAGATGTCGTCAGCACCTTGCAGTCCGCTGTGCGCTCCGGCGATGCGATGGATTACAAAACCTACGCCGAGACTGTCAACAGTCGCCCGGTTTCATCCCTGCGTGACCTGATGAAACTGAAGCCTGCAGACAAACCCGTTTCACTTGAAAAAGTGGAAGCGGCCACTGAACTGTTCAAACGCTTTGACTCAGCGGCTATGTCTATCGGCGCCTTGAGCCCGGAAGCGCATGAAGCACTGGCCATTGCCATGAACCGTCTTGGCGGTAACTCCAACTCCGGTGAAGGCGGTGAAGATCCGCGCCGCTTTAACACCGAGCGTAACTCGCGCATCAAGCAAATCGCATCAGGCCGCTTTGGTGTTACACCGCACTACCTGACCAATGCTGATGTGCTGCAAATTAAAGTGGCACAGGGCGCGAAGCCCGGTGAAGGTGGTCAGTTACCCGGCCATAAGGTGACGGCGGAAATTGCCCGCCTGCGTTATTCGGTTCAGGGCGTGACCCTGATTTCTCCGCCACCTCACCACGATATCTACTCGATTGAGGATTTGGCGCAACTGATCTTCGACCTTAAACAGGTCAACCCGGATGCACTGGTTTCCGTGAAGCTGGTATCTGAACCTGGTGTCGGCACGATAGCCGTAGGTGTGGCCAAAGCCTATGCCGATCTCATTACCATTTCCGGTTACGATGGCGGCACCGGCGCCAGCCCACTGACATCCGTGAAATATGCCGGTAGCCCTTGGGAGCTTGGCCTTGCTGAAACCCAGCAGGCGCTGGTTGCCAACGGCCTTCGTCATAAAATCCGCCTGCAGGTAGATGGCGGCCTGAAAACCGGTCTCGACATCATCAAAGCCACCATTTTGGGAGCAGAGAGCTTTGGCTTCGGTACCGCGCCAATGGTTGCGCTGGGCTGTAAATACCTGCGTATCTGTCACCTCAATAACTGTGCTACCGGTGTTGCTACACAGGATGACACTCTGCGCCGAGAGTACTTCAAAGGCTTGCCTGAGCAGGTGATGAACTTCTTCAAAGGCTTAGGCGAAGAAGTGCGCGAGCTGATGGCGCAATTGGGCGTTGAAAAGCTGACCGACCTGATTGGCCGCACTGATTTGCTGGAAGCCATAGACGGGTTCACTGCCAAGCAGCTCAAGCTCGACCTTTCCGGCATTCTCGCTAGCCCGCAGCCAAAACCTGGCAAAGCGGTATTCTGGCAAGAGCAAAACGTACCGTTTGATAAAGCGGTGCTAAACAAGAAACTGCTGGAAACCTTCGCCGATGCGATTGAAAACCGCGAGTCAGCGAGTGCCTATCTGGATATCCGCAATACCGACCGCTCGGTAGGCGCATCCCTGTCCGGTGCCATTGCCAAGCGCTACGGTAACCAGGGCATGGTTGCGACACCTTTGGATATCTACCTTCAGGGGACTGCGGGGCAATCATTTGGGGTGTGGAACGCCGGTGGTGTGAACCTGACCCTGACCGGTGATGCCAACGACTATGTGGGCAAAGGCATGGCCGGCGGCAATATCGTCATCAAGCCGCATGTCGGCTCAGCGTTTGACTCGCACGAGTCCACCATCATCGGCAACACCTGTCTGTATGGCGCAACCGGCGGCAAGCTGTTTGCCGCGGGTAAAGCGGGCGAGCGTTTCGCGGTGCGTAACTCAGGCGCGCTGGCGGTGGTGGAAGGTGCCGGTGACAACGCCTGTGAATACATGACTGGTGGCATTATCGCTATCCTCGGCCATACCGGCGTCAACTTCGGCGCAGGCATGACAGGCGGCTTTGCATATGTTCTTGATGACACCGGTGACTTTACAGGCCGGGTCAATCCAGAGCTGGTAGAAGCTATCTGTCTCGACACCTTGGCCATTCATCAGGAACACCTCCGTGGTCTGATTGATCAACATCTGGAGCTCACCGGCTCCTGTCGCGCGCAGGAAATCCTCGCCGACTTTGAACAATGGATCAGCAAATTCTATCTGGTGAAACCGAAAGCAGCGGATGTGCGTTCCCTGCTGGGGCACCAAAGCCGAAGCGCAGCTGAGCTGCGTGTTCAGGCGCAGTAACGGAGGACCCTATGAGCCAGAACGTATATCAGTTTATCGACGTGCAGCGCATCGACCCGCGCAAAAAAGCCGTCAAAACCCGTAAAACCCAGTTCGTAGAAATCTACGAGCCCTTCACCGATAAGCAAGCAACGGCGCAGGCAGACCGCTGCCTCGACTGCGGTAACCCGTACTGCGAATGGAAATGTCCGGTACACAACTACATTCCGCAGTGGCTGAAACTCGCCAATGAAGGACGCATCCTCGAAGCAGCTGAACTGTCACACCAAACCAACAGCCTGCCGGAAGTGTGTGGCCGAGTCTGTCCTCAAGACAGGCTTTGCGAAGGCTCCTGTACACTGAATGACGACTTTGGCGCGGTGACCATCGGTAATATCGAAAAATACATCACCGACAAAGCGTTTGAGATGGGCTGGAAGCCGGACATGTCCGGTGTGCAGTGGACAGACAAAAAAGTCGCCATTATCGGTGCAGGCCCTGCTGGCCTTGCCTGTGCGGATGTGCTAGTGCGCAATGGCGTCAAACCTGTGGTGTTTGACCGCTATCCGGAAATTGGTGGCCTGCTGACCTTTGGTATTCCGTCGTTCAAGCTGGAAAAGGACGTGATGCGTAACCGCCAGCGTGTGTTCAGCGAAATGGGCGTTGAATTCCGCCTCAACACCGAAGTCGGCAAAGATGTCGAACTGCAGTCACTGGTTGACGAGTTTGATGCCGTCTTCCTTGGCGTCGGCACCTACCAGTCAATGCGTGCGGGTCTTGCAAACGAAGAAGCGCCGGGGGTCTTTGATGCCCTGCCGTTTTTGATTGCCAACACTTACCGTGTGATGGAGCTGACCAAAAACGCGCCGCCATACATCAACATGGCAAGCAAGAAAGTGGTGGTACTGGGGGGCGGTGATACCGCGATGGACTGTGTCCGCACCTCTATCCGCCAGAGTGCGAAAAGTGTGGTTTGTGCCTACCGCCGCGATGAAGCCAACATGCCGGGCAGCCGCCGCGAAGTGAAAAACGCGCGCGAAGAAGGGGTGAACTTTATGTTCAACCTCCAGCCGTTGGGTATTGAGCTGAATGCCAGCGGCAACGTCTGTGGTGTCAAAGTGGTGAAAACCGAACTGGGCGAACCGGACGAAGCCGGACGCCGACGTCCGCAGCCAGTGGAAGGCAGTGAGCACATCCTGCCAGCCGATGCCGTCATCATGGCATTCGGATTCCAGCCACACAAAATGACATGGCTGGAACCCTTCGGTGTCGAACTGGATCAATGGGGACGTATCAAGGCTCCAGCACAATCAGAGTTCGCCTACCAGACTACCAATGCCAAAATCTTCGCTGGTGGCGATGCCGTGCGCGGCTCCGATCTGGTAGTGACCGCCATCGACGAAGGGCGCAAAGCGGCGGAAGGGATCCTCGATTATCTCGAGCTTTAATCCACTGTGAGCATCGCGTTGAAAAGTGCCTGTAAAGGCACTTTTTTTTCGCCCCTATTTTGGCTCATGATACACTTCGTTAAACACTTAAATTCTGACGAGCAACAAGATGAAAATCGGTATTATCGGCGCGATGGAGCAGGAAGTTACCCTGCTGAAAAACAAAATGAATAACTGCCAGTTGCAGGAAATTGCAGGCTGCAAATTCTACACCGGCGATCTGAACGGCACCAATGTGGTACTGCTGCAGTCAGGCATCGGTAAAGTGGCCGCGGCCGTAGGCACCTCTGTCTTGCTGGAGCGCTTCAAACCTAGCGTAGTGATCAACACCGGTTCTGCGGGCGGTTTTGATGCCAGCCTGAACCTGGGTGACGTGGTTATCTCAACAGACGTGGCTTACCACGATGCTGACGTGACTGCATTTGGTTACACCATGGGTCAAATGGCTGGCCAGCCAGCGACTTTCGCGTCTGATGCAAAACTGATGGACGTTGCCGAGCAAGCGCTCGCAGCCATGGAGCCAGCTCCTCACGCGGTACGTGGCCTGATCTGCACCGGTGACGCATTCGTTCACACTGCGGAAAAACAAAACTTCATCCGTCAGCATTTCCCGAACGTGATTGCGGTAGAAATGGAAGCAGCAGCGATTGCACAGGCGTGTCACCAGTTCAAAGTGCCGTTTGTGGTTGTACGTGCCATTTCTGACGTTGCCGACAAAGAATCACCAATGACGTTTGACGAGTTCCTGCCACTGGCGGCGAAAAGCTCAAGCGCCATGGTTGAGAAAATGGTTGAGCTGCTGAAAGCATAATGACCGATCTCCCCACGCCGTTTGACGCCTTGCTGGATCACACCGCCTTGCTCGCGATGTGGGGAGCTCTTCTTTTGCACTGGTTTTTTCCGGTGCCTGCCGATATCAGCCCGCTTACCCTCTGGCGGCGTGTCGCTGATGCCATCTCAGCCAAAGTCAATCACCTCGAAGACGACCCACAGCAACAGAAACTCTCCGGCCTTTTAGCCATGGCTATTATGTGGCTGACAGTTGCTGTATTGCTGCTTGCCTTGAAGCAACTGGTCTGGATTAACTGGCTTTTCGATGGCCTGTTGCTCTGGTTTGCACTTGGCTGGAAACCGCTGACGCGACTCGCTATACAAATCGAACAGGCACTGACACGCGAAGACAAACCACTAGCCCGTACCTTGCTCGCCAAGGCGCTGAACCGTGAAACGCAATCACTCTCTCCTGTTGGCATTGCCAAGGCGGGGTGTGAAACCTTGCTGATAGGCTATGCACGAGGACTGATTGGCGTGCTGTTCTGGTATGCCATTGCCGGAGGCATAGGCGCATTTCTCTACGCGCTGGTGGTACAACTGACCCGCGCCTGGCCACCACGCCGCTTTGAATTCGCCGAATTTGGCCTGCCCGCAGCATCCTTTTTGGCTCTGTTAGATTGGGTTCCATCAAGACTGTTTGCCTTGTTGATAGCCGCCGGACACCGCTTTGAACCGGCACTGACCGCAATCCGAAAACAGGGACAGGAGTGGTCTGCGAACGGTGCAGGCTGGCTGCTTGCCGGAACCGGCGCCAAGTTCCAGCTCTCCCTGGGTGGCCCTGCGATTTACGACAGCGAAAAATGCCCACGTCCCAATATTGGCGGTGAGATCTCCCCTTCCGCTCTGCATCTGGCGCTGCTCAACCAGTCGCTGAAACAAAAAGCCCTGCTGTGGCTGCTTATCCAAAGTTTCCTGATGTGGTTCGCCCACGGATTATTATGATGTCCAGATTTTTATTTGCCTTACTTCTGCTGCCAACACTGGCAGTGGCAGCGCCGCTGCGCGTGATCAGCCTGTCCCCACACACCACAGAACTTGCCTATGAAGCCGGACTGGGTGACAACCTGATCGCGGTCAGCGCGCATAGTGATTATCCGCCGGAAGCACTGGAATTGGAGCAGGTTGCCAACTACCGTGGCATCAATATTGAGCGGGTTGTAACCCTAAAGCCTGATTTGGTGCTGGCATGGAAAGGCGGAAATCCTGATAAAGAATTGGCTAAGCTTGAGCGGCTCGGTATTGAGGTGTTTTACTCCAATCCCCATTCGCTGTATGACGCTGCCGATAACATTGAAAAACTCGGCAAATGGTCAGCCGATCCTTCGGTGGCAAAAGCGCGTGCGGACGCAGTTCGTAAAGAGCTGGCAGCAATTGAAGCCAGTCAGCAAGGAAAAGTGAAAGTCCCCTACTTCTACCAATTGAGTGATTCCCCGCTGCTAACAAACAATGGTGAACACTGGCCTCAGCCCCTTTTCTCACTTTGCGGCGGCGAGAACATCTTTGCCAGCAGTGCAGCGCCCTATCCTCAGGTCAACATCGAGCAGATTGTGGTAAAAGCGCCACAAGCCATTTTCTACCCTGCCGCCAATACTCAAGTGCCACAAAGCTGGGAGAAATGGCAAGACTTTGTCCCCGCAGTAAAAAACCACGCTATCTTTGCCATAACAGGGGATTGGCTTAACCGGCCAACACCACGCGCACTGAAAGCGGTGAAGCAAATCTGTGCCGCTCTGGACAGCGTAAGAAGCGATCTCGGTCACTAATTCAAACACTGGCAGCGCACCGCGTGACGTCGCCGATTGCCCGTAAGGATCTTTTACGTAAAATCGCGCGCGCTTAACTGAAATAAGGGATGAAACAGCGCGTTATGCTTCTCTATATCTTGGACATGTTCGGTACTGCCGTGTTTGCTATTTCCGGCGTGCTGCTTGCCAGTAAACTTCGAATGGATCCCTTCGGGATGATTGTACTGGCCATGGTGACAGCCATTGGCGGGGGCACTATCCGCGATATGGTTCTGGGTGCCACACCCGTGTTCTGGGTCACCCAAACCGAATATCTTTGGGTTATCCTCGCCACGTGTGTCTTGTCGATTGTGCTGATCCGTCATCCCCGTCGCCTGCCTTGGTACGTCCTGCCGGTTGCCGATGCGATTGGTCTAGCCGTGTTTGTTGCGATTGGTGTCGATAAGGCGCTGAGCTATGGCGCATCGCCAATGGTTGCTGTGATCATGGGTGTGCTGACTGGCTGCGGCGGCGGTATTATCCGTGACGTACTGGCGCGCGAAATCCCAATGATTTTCCGCACCGAGGTGTATGCCACCGCCTGTATTGCCGGCGGCATGATGCATACCCTGGCGCTCGCTGCCAATGCGGATGTTGAACTGGCATCCATCGCAGGCATGATCACCACCCTGCTTATCCGGCTTGCAGCGATTCGCTGGCACTTATCCCTTCCGGTTTTTGGCAGCGGAAAGTAACGCCTCCTTCTTCTTCACTGGAACGCGCCTCAGGGCGCGTTTTTCATTGCGCCAAAACCTTAAGCACGTTCTCACCGTGTTTCACGCCAAACCTATTCGCTGTCTCAACTTTCCACTTCTGTGTAGCAATTGCAGCAATTAAGTAAACCACTAACTTTACTTAACTCGATACCAGCCTATTATATAAACAAATAACTTTACATAGCCAAAGGAAAGCACCGCCATGAACAGTTACGTCGAACACGCCAATATCACAGTGAGCGATCTGAAAAACACCATCCATTTTTTGCAAACCGCCCTGCCTGATTTTCATGTCCGTGGGGAAGGATGCAGCGAACTTTATGACTGGTGCCATATCGGCACAGACACCAGCTATATCGCTCTGCAAGAAGTGGTGATAGACAAACCGGTCGAGCGCATTCCTTACCGCCAGTTAGGGGTAAACCATATCGGTCTGGTGGTCAGCGATGCGCAGTCAGCCGCCCAAAGATTGCACGAAGCAGGCTATGAAGAAGTGTCATTTGATGAAACCCATCCCGCCCGCAAACGCGCTTATTTCTTTGACGCGGATGGCATTGAGTGGGAGTTCATCGAGTACTTGTCCGATGAAGCGGAAAGCCGTAATGACTACACACTTTAAGTTCGGGAGCTAACTAAGCGCAAAACAGCTTAGCGAAAGGGGAGCTTATCGTTAGATAAGAAAAAGGCGCCAATCGGCGCCCTTTCTCAGATTATGCCAGCGTGATACGGGCAAATTTGCGTTTACCAACCTGGTAAACTGCGGTACCCGCTGCCGGTACCAGCTTGGTATCTTCAACTTTCTCGCCGTCGATACGAACACCGCCACCGCGGATCTGACGCATCGCATCAGAGGTTGACGCCACCAGACCGGCATCTTTCAGCAGGTTGGCAATCGCTGCGCCTTGCTCGAAAGAGAACTCAGGCATTTCATCCGGCATCGCACCTTTCTGGAAGCGGTTGATAAACTCAGCTTCTGCAGCATCTGCATCTGCTTCTGAATGGAAGCGCGCGATGATTTCTTTTGCCAGCAGGATCTTCACATCGCGCGGGTTCTTACCGTTTGCAATGTCGTCTTTAAACTGGGCAATTTCTTCCAGCGGACGGAAAGAAAGCAGCTCGTAGTAGTTCCACATCAGATCATCAGAGATAGACATGATCTTACCGAACATCTCTGTCGGCGTATCACTGATACCGATGTAGTTGTGCGCCGATTTGGACATTTTCTTCACGCCGTCCAGACCCACCAGCAGAGGCATGGTGATCACAACTTGTTGCGACTGACCATTTTGCTTTTGCAGTTCACGGCCCATCAGCAGGTTGAATTTCTGGTCAGTACCGCCCAGCTCAACGTCAGCTTGCAGCGCGACTGAGTCATAACCTTGCAGGAGCGGATAAATGAACTCGTGAATAGCGATTGGCTGGTTGCTGCTGTAACGTTTTTTGAAATCGTCACGCTCAAGCATACGGGCAACGGTGGAGCTTGCAGCCAGACGGATCATGCCATCTGTACCCAGCTCACTCAGCCAGCTTGAGTTAAATTCCACGCGGGTTTTTGCCGGATCAAGAATCTTAAAGATCTGCTCTTTGTAGGTTTCTGCATTTTTCAGAACCTGTTCACGCGTCAATGGTGGACGGGTGGTGTTTTTACCACTTGGGTCGCCTACCATCGCGGTATAGTCACCGATCAGGAAGATAACTTCATGGCCCAGCTCCTGGAAGGCACGCAGTTTATTCATGATCACTGTGTGACCCAGATGAATATCCGGTGCCGTTGGATCCGCGCCCAACTTGATACGAAGAGGACGGTTCTCTTTCAGTTTTGCAATGAGTTCCGCTTCAGGAATCAACTCCTCAACGCCACGCTTAATTTCAGCTAGCGCAGCTTCAATGCTTGCCATATTTAATCGCTCCCACAGAATCGGCATTTTTTAGTAAGCCGACATACTACTTGAATAGCGATGGTTTTTGAAAGCAGTTAGACTTGTTATATCCAAACAACCTGAATGCTCTCGAGTTCCAGCGTCTGGATAGAGATACAACAAGGGATTTACCGGCCAATCGGTTTTATCGAGGGAGTTGGCATCAACGTTATCCCCACAACGTTCATTTTTATAACGACTGTTTTTAATGCCTGTTAAACATATTGCTGCGCTACCAAGGTTCCACCAAATCTTGATCATGGCGATCAGTGCCCTTGTGGTACTGCTTATCCTGTTGCCAACGAAAACTCCTGCCCAACACCCTGACGCAAAGTTTGAGGTTGGAAAGTTATATCCTGTTCCTTTAGACACGGTTGCCCTGCTGCCTCCTGAAAATGAGCAGCGCAATGTCTCGGCCAACGCGCCGCTGGAATGGCAAAAATTCAAAGTACAGGCTGGTGACAGCCTGGCCGGTATATTCGACCGCGTCGGCATCAGCCCAACGACGCTTTACCGTTTAATTAACAGTGACACGGAAACCAAATCCCTCGCATCGCTGAAAATTGGTGATGAAATTCATCTCGGCTTTGACGAAAACGGCCTTTTCACCCAATTGGTACAACCTAAAAATGCCAACGAAAGATTGATCGTTACCCGTATTGGTGACGAATTTTTCTCGAAAAAAGAGTCCAAACAGGTAGATACCCAGGTCAATTTCGCCTCGGCCACTATCACATCCAGTTTCTGGAATGCCGGGGTCAATGCCGGGCTCAATGCCAACCAAATTATGGAACTCGCCGGTATTTTCGGCTGGGATATCGACTTCGCGCTGGATATTCGCCAAGGCGACAAATTTGCCGTGTTGTTTGAAGAGCGTTTGGTGGAAGGCGAAATGATTGGCCGCGGCGACATTCTGGCTGCCACATTCACTAACCAGGGTGAAACCTTTACCGCGATCCGCTCAGAATCCGGCAAGTATTACGACGAAAAAGGCCGAGCGATGAGAAAAGCGTTCCTGCGCTCGCCGGTTAACTTCCGCTATGTCAGCTCGAACTTCAATCCCCGCCGCCTGCACCCGGTTACCGGCGCAGTAAAAGCACACCGCGGCACGGACTACGTCGCGCCAGTTGGCACCCCTATCTGGGCAGCCGGTGATGGCGTAGTGATGAAATCGGCCTACAACAAGTTCAACGGCAACTATGTGTTTATCCGACACAGTTCCACGTACATCACCAAGTATCTGCACCTCACTAAACGCAAGGTGAAAACCGGTCAGCGTGTAAAACAGGGACAAACCATTGGTACCCTGGGGGGAACCGGGCGCGTAACGGGCCCGCATCTGCACTATGAATTTTTGGTGAACGGTGTGCACAAGAATCCGCGTACGGTGAAACTGCCACAATCAAAGTCACTGACCGGCAAAGAGAAAACTGCGTTTATCGAACTGGCGAAAGACCGTATGGCGCAGCTGAATAAATTTGAACAGCTTCTGGCCTCTATCGGCACTATCGAGCGAATAGCGTCCTAGGTTGGCTCCAAAAGAAAAAGCAGCATTTTTTTGCTGCTTTTTTTCGTTTTGTTCCGGCTAGGACTGAAGTTCTGCTTCCCGGTATGCGGCTGACTGCCCGGCTTTCCCCTCGCTTTGTGGATCGACCAGAATATCATGGTTATCTTCGTCTTCGCTGTTCGCCTTACTTCGCTCTCTTGCCAGCATCAGCAGACAGGGCGTCAGCACCAGGGTCAGTACCGTTGAAAATGCCAGTCCACCAGCCACTGCGGTCGCCAGTTGTGACCACCACTGGGTGCTCGGCGCACCGAACTCAATGCCGCGGTTAACCAGATCAACATTCATCTCCAGTACCATAGGCATCAAGCCCAGGATGGTCGTAACCGTGGTGAGCAACACAGGACGCAGACGCTGGGCACCGGTGCGCAAAATGGCATCCACTTTCTCCAGCCCGCGTTTTCGCAGTACGTTGTAGGTATCAATCAGCACAATGTTGTTGTTCACCACAATGCCCGCCAGAGTAATCACCCCGACCCCGGACATGATGACGCCGAATGGACGCTGGAATATCAACAGGCCAAGGAATACCCCCACGGTTGAAAACAGCACGGCGCTCAGGATCAAAAACGCCTGATAAAAACTGTTGAACTGAGTGATCAGAATAATCGCCATTGCGCCAAGCGCTGCAAGGAATGCCGTCATCAGGAAGGCAGAGCTTTCGTCCTGCTCCTCATTCTGCCCCCGTATTGTCACTTTCACGTCATGAGGCAGACCCAGCGCTTCAATCTGTTCATTGAGGCCCGGCAATTCCAGGCTGAGGTTATACCCTTCGGCCATGTCCGCCATCACCTTGCTCACCCGTTTACCATCAACCCGGTCAATATTGCCCTGTTTCTGCTCAGGCTTGATCCTGGCGAAGTTGGTGATCGGTATCAGGCCATAGGTGGTTTTCACCCTGAGTTCATCAAAGCGCCCGATATCGCGCTTATCCTCGGGATAGCGCACCAGAATATCGACTTCCTCACTGGCATCATCCGGCAGGTAATCCCCAATTTTCAGACCATTCGTCACAAACTGTACTGTGTTACCCACCAGGGTAGCATCGGCACCGAAACGCGCTGCATCTTCCCGGTCAATATCGATAGACCAGTCAATGCCTGGCTTAGTCAGGGTATCGCTGAAATTGGTATAAGCCGGACTTTGTTCCAGTAGCGCCCTGACCTGAAGCGCGGCGGGGGCAATCAACTGGCTGTTCGCGGCACTGATTTCAATTGACAGGTCATGCTCGCTCGGTGGCCCGGCCTGGGGCTTTTTAAACTCAAGCTCTATCCCGGCAATATCGGCCGTTTTCTCCCGCAACTCTTCGATGATAAACGCCACTTTACGGCGCTCCTGCCACGCTACCAGCTTCATCTGGATGACACCAATCTCATCCTGACCACCGGTTCGGGTATATACGCTTTCAATTTCATCCATGCCGAGGACGCGCTGTTCGACTTCTTTCATCAACGCGTCTTTCTCATAGATAGAAAGGTCACCATAAGCACGTACTTTGATGTTAAACGACGGCGGATCCACATCCGGGAAGAATTCAGTGCCCAGACCGGATTTGGCATAGGCAAACCCGACGCCGGCGGCCACCAGCAAAGCTGCGATCAATATTTTCACGGGATGACGGATGGCGATGGAAAGCGTGTTGATATATGCCCTGGTAATCCCCTGCGCCTTCGAGAAGTCCCCGTCCTCCAGCGCATGGATTCTCGCCTGTTGCTCGCTTGATAGTGGCAATGGCTTACCAATTAAACTTCCCAGTACAGGCACAAATAACAGAGCCATTGCCAATGAGGCAGACAGGGTCGCTATCAGGGTAAGCGGCATGTATCCCATAAATTCGCCGGTGATCCCCGGCCAAAAAAGCAGGGGCGCAAAAGCCGCCAGTGTGGTTGCTGTCGAGGCAATGATGGGCCAAGCCATACGGTGCGCCGCTTCCCGGAATGCCTGAGTTCGCTGGATACCTTCACGCATCCGCCTATCGGCGTATTCGGTGACTACAATAGCGCCGTCCACCAACAGACCAACCGCCATGATGAGCGAGAAAAGCACCACGATATTGATGGTCAATCCTGCCAGCGAGAGCACCACTAAGCCAGTCAGGAAAGAGCCGGGAATGGAAACGCCAACCAGAAACGCCGTCCGTGCACCCAGAATCGCGATGATAACAATCACCACCAGCAAGATTGCCGAGAGGATATTGTTTTGCAGATCTGTCAGCATCAGGCGCACATCTTCAGAGCCATCCCAGGTATATTTCACCTGCAGTGCCTGCGGCCAAATGACGGTTTGCTGCGCTTCGGCCATCACCGCCTTGACCAGCTCTACCGTCTCGATGATGTTTTCCCCGGCGCGTTTTTTTACGTCCAACACTACCGCAGGCTTTCCATCCAAACGAGCAAAACTTTCTGGGTCTTTAAAACTTCGGCGTACCTCGGCCACGTCAGCCACCGTGACGACCCGCGAGCCATCAATTTTGATGGGCAGGGTCAACACATCCTGAACCGTTTCAAAAACAGACGGCACTTTGACGGAGAAGCGGCCGTAACCTGTATCCACATATCCGGCAGCGACCACACGGTTGTTCCGTGCCACCAGATTGAATATATCCTGCTGATCGAGCCCGTAGCTTTCGAGCAGCAGCGGCTCAACAATGATTTCAACCACATCATCACGGTCACCGGCAATGTCCACTTCCAGCACCTGTTTGAAGCCTTCCAGCGTTTCCTGAAGCTCACGGGCGACACGGACGATGGCCCGCTCAGACACATCGCCGTATAGGGCGATGGAAAGCACGGGCTGCATATTGGCAAAGGTGACTTCATTGACGGTTGGCTCGTCGCTGTCATCCGGCAGGCGGGGTTTGACCAAATCCACGGCTTCACGTACGTCCGCCATGGCCTGGTCGAGATCGACGCCCACGTTGAACTCCAGCGTGACCGAAGCATGGCCTTCAGAGGCGGTGGCGGTCATCTCTTTGATGCCTTCAATAGAGCGGAGCTCCTGCTCTATCGGACGAACCAATAGACGCTCAGCATCCGCCGGAGAGATACCTTCGTGGCTGACGGACACATAGATCACCGGGATGGTGATATCCGGATCGGACTCTTTGGGTATGGTGAGGTAAGTGTTGATCCCCGCCACCAGCAAAAACAGCAGCAGTGTGACCATGGTGCGGGTACGGGCCAGTGACGCATCAATCAAGGTTCTCATGTGATGTTCCTGTTATTGAACCGCTGGCTGACGCACTGCCTCAACCGCATCACCGTCGCGGACAAAACCTTGACCACGGGTGATCACATCGACCTTGTCTCCCAATCCGGAGAGCCAGACCCCGTTTTGTTCAGCCTTGACAACATTGGCGCCGATAAACGCCACTTTGTCCCCCGCGAGCGTTTTGACGCCGAGGTTACCTTTCTCATCCAGCGCCAAAAGGGAAGGGTTGAGTTTCACCGCCTGCTCACGTTCAAGCGCAAGGTCGACTTCCGCACTGATACCGGCAGGCAGTTTCTGATCGGGGTTGGAGACTTCCAGCTCTACCGTAAATGTATTGGTGGCGGGTGAGGCGATACTGGAGCGGTAACGCAGTGTGCCTTCTTTATCGATGCCATTAACCAGTTGCACCCTGGCCGGCAGCGTTCCGTCAATTTGGTTGATATGGCGCTCGCTGACATCCACAGTCACAATCAGGGGATTGAGGTCAATCAGTATCGCCATAGGGTCTCCCACGCCGAGGTAATCCCCCACTTCCACCATGACATCATCCACGATGCCATCAAACGGCGCGCGCACTTCGGTATTGGCCAGAGCAAGCTTTAGGTTCTTCACGGTTGCCCGCGCTTCAACCAAATTTGCTTCTGCCAGGGAGTAGGCTACTTCTCCTTGAAGGCCTTTTTTCTTGAGCGACCGGGCTGCGGTAAATTCTTGTTGTCTGACCCGCATAAGGGCTTCGGCGCGATCCAGTTGCGCTTCACGATCCCCTTTGTCGATAAACAGGAGCAGGTCGCCCTTTTTCACTGACGCACCTTTGCGCACACTCACTTTGGTAATGCGGCCATCGGCTTCGGCCGAAATGGTCGCATCCCGGTCGGGAGCAGTCCTGCCGTAAAGGGATATCGTGCGGATAACAGGTTCGGAATAGAAGGTTTCTACCGCTACCTGTGTCAGTGGGGCTTTTTCCGGTGCGGATTTTTCAGTGGCGCTTTCCTGAGAGTGACCACTGCCAACCCAAAGTACCAACAACACAAGAAGCACCAGGGATATAATCCAGGGGTGCTGGGAAAAGTAGATCGTTTTTTTGCCTGCATTCGCCATAGTAGTTTCATCCTGACGTGGGTACTGCAGTGAAAGAAACAGGCACTGATCCTTCCGGCCCGTTTTAGAAAGGCCGCCTGCCCTAAGCAGGCGCCTTAGTGTGTACTAGAGGTTATACACTGAAAGATGCGCCACAACCACATGTGGTGGTTGCATTTGGGTTGTTAACGAAGAAACGCGATCCTTCTAACCCTTCTGTGTAATCGACTTCACCACCGATCAAATATTGCAGGCTCATCGGGTCAACCACCAGGGTAACGCCGCTGTTTTCGATGGTCATATCACCGTCGTTTACGTTCTCGTCAAACGTAAAGCCATACTGGAAACCGCTGCAGCCGCCGCCGGTAATGTATACGCGCAGCTTCAGGTTCGGGTTTTCCTCTTCCTGGATCAGCGTCTTTACCTTGCTCGCCGCTGCATCCGTAAATTGCAATGGCAAAGTGGTATCGCTCATTTCTACCTCACAAAACGTCTTATCTGTTTGATGGCATTATCCAATACCCGACTAATTCGTTCAAGTATTGCTCATCTGTAAAATGCTTACGCCGCAATATACACCAAGTTTAAGCCGGATGTGATGGTTGCCGCATCATCCATCTCGCCACTGCTGTCTGCTTCCCTTACAATATCCCCCGACTTTGAATTCAAGCATCAATGGCCAAGGAATTACCATGACCAAATCAGCCGAACTGTTCCAACAAGCTCGTAAAACCATTCCAGGCGGTGTTAACTCACCGGTTCGCGCATTTAATGGCGTGGGCGGCGATCCAATCTTCATCGAACGTGCTGACGGCGCGTACATCTATGATGCAGATGGCAAAGCCTACATTGACTATGTTGGCTCATGGGGCCCGATGATCCTTGGCCACAACCACCCTAGCATTCGTGATGCTGTGATTGCAGCAGCGCAGAACGGTCTGAGCTTCGGCGCGCCGACAGCCCGCGAAATTACCCTGGCTGAACTGGTGAGCGAACTGGTGCCATCAATGGAAATGGTGCGCATGGTAAGTTCAGGCACCGAAGCAACCATGAGTGCTATCCGCCTGGCGCGTGGTTTTACCCGCCGCGACAAATTCATCAAATTTGAAGGCTGCTACCACGGCCACGCTGACTGCCTGCTGGTGAAAGCAGGCTCTGGCATGCTGACACTGGGTGAACCAACGTCACCGGGCGTACCTGCTGATTTTGCCAAACATACCCTGACCTGTACTTTCAATGACCTGGCATCGGTACGCGCTGCATTTGAACAGTACCCGGAAGACATTGCCTGTATTATCGTTGAGCCGGTAGCGGGCAACATGAACTGTATTCCGCCACAGCCTGGCTTCCTGGAAGGTCTGCGTGCGCTGTGTGATGAATTTGGCGCGCTGCTCATCCTGGACGAAGTGATGACAGGCTTCCGTGTTGCACTGGGCGGCGCTCAGGCTTACTACAACATCAAACCTGACCTGACCACGCTGGGTAAAGTGATTGGTGGCGGTATGCCGGTTGGCGCATTTGGCGGTCGCCGTGAAGTGATGGAATACATTGCTCCGACCGGTCCGGTTTACCAGGCTGGCACCCTGTCGGGTAACCCAGTAGCAATGGCAGCTGGTGAAGCCGCCCTGAACGCCCTGCGTCAGGAAGGCAATGAAGCGCATCTGGCACAAATTACCCAGCGTCTGGCCGAAGGCTTTAAAGCCGCTGCCGACAAACACGGTATTCCACTGGCGATTAACCAGGTAGGTGGTATGTTCGGTTTCTTCTTTACCGACAAAGAAAGCATCACCTGCTTTGCTGACGTTCAGCAGTGCGACATCGAACGCTTCAAGCGTTTCTTCCACCTGATGCTGGATGAAGGTGTTTATCTAGCACCGTCAGCGTTTGAAGCTAGCTTCACCTCTCTTGCCCATGGTGAGAAAGAGCTGGAAGCGACACTGGCAGCCGCAGACCGCGCATTTGCCAAACTGGCTGCGGAATAATTTCCTGGCACTCAAAGACAGCGGAGCCCAGGCTCCGCTTTTTTATTGCCAGTTAAAAACAATCAGCAACCCCAAGCACACAGCGAATAAAATCCAAAGGCGTCGGCTGCGTCTTTTCTTTGCCTGACAATCTCCCTCGCAACATGCCATATTTTTTATCCTTTCTCGCTGATTTGTCACAACGTATCATAGTACCGTTCTATGTTAAGACTAACTTTATCCCTCTCCGCAGCTAACGGAGAAATACCAAGGAGCCTACTGTGGCATCATCTTTCAAGGCTGAACCCCGACACTGGACACTGATCGCTGCTTTGGGTCTGGCCGCCTATGCATGTTATGTGTTGATTGCGCCCTACGTCGGTTCAATTGTGCTCGCATTCATTGTCTCCCTGCTGTTTTTCCCATTGCATGAACGCATCGACAATAAACTCAAGTCGCATCCCAACATTGCCGCCACCCTTTCCTGCACCCTACTGACGGTAATGATCATCATTCCGATGATTTTTGTGGCCGCCGCTATTCTGCGCCAGGGAATTACATTCTTCACCAGTGCCTATGAATGGCTGACCAGCGGCGGTGCCAAACAGATCCTGTCTGACCCTTCTGTACAGGAAGCATTGAAACTGGTGGACAAATGGCTGCCTGTTGAATCCATCAACCCGCAGGAGCTGGTGACCAAAGCGGCGTCTACCCTGTCGTCACTGAGCTCGCAGATGATTGGCATGAGCTCTCAGATCCTGGGCGACGTCACCGGCGTATTCGTCAATTTCCTCCTGATGTTGTTTGTGCTCTTTTTCCTGCTGCGCGATCACGACAAGATCATTAACACCCTGCGCCACGTCAGCCCATTGTCCCGCACCCAGGAAGACACCTTGCTGGATGAAGTGGAGAAGGTGGCCAAATCTGCCGTACTGGGCTCTTTCCTGACCGCACTGGCACAGGGCCTGGTCGGTGGTTTTGCCATGTGGCTGGCCGGGTTTGCGGGACTGTTCTGGGGCACCATGATGGCATTCGCCTCATTTATCCCTGTGGTAGGTACAGCGCTCATCTGGTTACCAGCGGCGGGATACCTGCTGTTGACCGGTGAATGGCAATGGGCAGCATTCCTGATTGGATGGGGCGTGTTGGTAGTGGGTTCTGTCGATAACCTGTTGCGCCCGCTGCTGATGCAGGGCAACTCCGGCATGAATACCCTGCTGATCTTCTTTTCCCTGATTGGCGGTCTGCATGTTTATGGCCTGATGGGGGTGATTTATGGCCCCATTATCTTTTCGCTGACGTTGGTTCTGTTCCGGATGTATGAAACAGAATTCCACAGCTTCCTCGAAAAGCAGGACAACACCTGACCTAGCTTGGCGCGGTTCCCACCAGCCTGTGTTTGTGGGAGAATCCGCGCCTCATTTTTTAAAATCCCGAGGCATCCATGTCTTACAGTGCACCCAGTCAAATAGCCGCACGCCAGCTAGAGTATTTTGATGGCAAACATGTTCTCCTTGCCGGTGAACTGGAAGATAGCTTTGCCACTGAGCTTTTGGGCACCGCAGCCAGCGTCAGTATCTTCACCACCAACCTGGCCTACGCAAACCAAATGCAGCGTTTTGACAACATTGACGTGCAGTTTGGCGAACAGTATCAGGCGCAGCCCAATGTTGATATGGTGCTGCTGTACTGGCCAAAAGCAAAAGCCGAAGCCGAGTTTTTGCTGTCCATGTTGATGGCGGCGCTTGGCCAGGGTACCGAAATTGTCGTGGTCGGTGAAAACCGCAGTGGCGTGAAAAGCATTGAGAAAATGTTCGCGTCTTATGGCCGCGTCACCAAGTTCGACTCAGCCCGTCGCTGCAGCTTCTACTGGGGACAGTGCGACAACACGCCGGCACCGTTTACCCTTGAGGACTGGTTTAAAAGCTACCCGCTCAATGTCGGTGAACAATCACTGACTATCCGCTCCCTGCCGGGTGTATTCAGCCACGGTGAACTGGATGCTGGAACCCAGTTGCTGCTCGACACCCTGCCAGCCCTGTCTGGCAGCGTGTTTGATTTTGGCTGTGGCGCGGGTGTGATTGGCGCAACCATCAAGCTGCGTTTTCCAAAGGCCCAAATCACCATGGCAGACATCAGCGCACTGGCAGTCGCATCTGCCCGTGAAACACTGCGGTTTAACAATCTTGACGGCGAAGTGTTAGCGTCAGACGTTTACAGTGCTATCAGTGGCAAATTTGACAATATCGTCAGCAATCCGCCGTTCCACGCCGGTCTGAAAACCCACTATGCCGCCACTGAGCGGTTTCTGCAGCTCGCGCCGCAGCACCTGAACCGTCAAGGTCAGCTGATGATAGTGGCCAACAGCTTCCTGCGTTACCCGCCTTTCATTGAAGAGGCTTTCGGTCATTGCAACACCCCGGCAAAAAACAACAAATTTGCCATCTACCAGGCCGTCAAAAACAGCTGAACCCCGTCAAAATAAGGAGCCGAGTGGCTCCTTATTTCATTCCTCACCCCGTTAAAAACGTTAATTTTGCGTGTTGACACGAAGTTCAATAAGCACTTACTTGCCAACAAAAATTAAGCCAGTATAAGAAGTGCAGAGGGACAGTATCCTGCGCTCAAACTCCGTCAAATCCAATAATTACGGAGCCCTCCTCGCGCATTTATACGATCATTTTTGTCAGGCAAAGACATGCATAAAAAACAGAAGTTTAAGCGGCTTCAGCACACGCTGATGCTGGCTTTTCTGGTGCTGAGCATCACGCCTTTAACCCTGCTGGCAATGTTCTTTCTGGAATCACACAGCAGCGATCTTGAACAGCAAAGCACCACACACCTTGCCTTCCTACGCGACAATAAGAAAGAGCAGATAGTCAGCTATTTCGACGCTCGCTATTCGGAAGTGAAATCATTTAGCCGCTCAGAACTCGCGACGGCCAGTGGCGGCCGCTTCTATGGTCTGGTTGCGTCGTTCCACCAGCTTGGCAACTCGCAGGAGCAATCGCGGCAAATCGCCCGTGAACGCTATGGGTTGAAAGCAGACAGCACGCTGAACGCAGCAACCAATGACAGTAACTTTGCCGGCAGTGAGCGATATCGCCTGCTGCACAAACGCTATGACTGGGCATATAAAGAACACCTGAAGCGCTCAGACTTTTCCGACATCCTGCTGGTCGATATCAACGGCAACGTCGTCTATTCCGTCCAGAAGGACGAGACGTTTGGTGCCAACCTGCTTTCCGGACATTGGCCGGAAACCGCCGTGGGAAAAACCTTTGCGGATATCCGTACCACGGTCAGCTCTCCCCTGATAGACAACGATGCCACCCCAATCGCATTCACCGATTTTGCCCAATCTGACAATGGGGAGATGGTCGCTTGGTTTGCTGCGCCCATCACCCAGCAAGGCTATCTGCACAGTTATGTGCTGTTCAAACTGCCGAACGCGCCTCTGGTCGAAATGCTGAACAAAACGCCGAAGGAAAAAGGCTATATCAGCACCCTGTTGGTTGGCAGTGACAAAATCCCACGAAACCTCAGCGCAACATCGGTGTTAACACCCGTAGACAGTAGCTCTATTCAAGCAGCATTGGCCGGACAAAGTGACGTCGGCAGCTTCCTGAGTATTGACCAGCAAAAAGTGTTGGGGGCGTTTGCGCCTATCTTGGTGCAGGACAAATCCTGGGCCATCATCCTGGAACTGCCGGAAGAAGAAGCTTTTGCCCGAATATACCAACTCGAGAAAATATTTATCGTGGTCATGCTGGTCGCGATTTTCCTGGTTGTCGTCGCCTCACACCTACTCTCCAACTCCATTACCGCGCCACTGCTGAAACTGACCTGGGCGGCAGAGCAGGTTTCTGCCGGGGATTTAGACCAGAAGATCAGCAGCACAGACCGTGAGGATGAAATTGGCCGTCTGGCGGTCAGTTTTGCCCGTATGCAGCGTTCTGTCAGGGACAAGCTGGCGCTTATCCGCGAGCAGAACAAAGAGTTGGAACACAACATTCAACTGATCAAGCAAAAGAATGACGAGTTGCAGCAGGCCGACAGAATGAAAGATGACTTCCTGGCGACCACATCACACGAGTTGCGAACACCATTGCATGGCATGGTAGGCATTGCAGAATCTATGCTGGCAGGCGCAGAAGGCCCGTTACCGGAAAGACAAAAGCACCAGTTGCAGATGATCATCAACAGCGGTGAACGCCTCTCCAATCTGGTTGATGACCTGCTCGACTACCACAAGATGCGCTATGGCGATCTTGAAATCTCGCCCCAGGCAGTGGATACCGCCAATGCTGTACGACTGGTTATCGAGCTCTCAAGCCACCTGCTGGGCGGCAAACCGGTCCGCATTATCAATCAGGTACCGATTGACCTGCCGCTGGTTCGTGCCGATGAGCAACGCCTTGAGCAGGTGCTGTACAACCTGATCGGGAATGCTATCAAGTACACAGATGAAGGTAAGATCATCATCTCTGCCACTGTCCTAGAAGGCCAGTTACGCATTCAGGTGGTTGATACCGGCCAGGGCATTCCATCCGATCAACTCGAATATATTTTCGAGCCACTGACCCAGGCGGCGGGCAGTTCAGCCAATTACCGTCAGGGGGCAGGGCTGGGCCTTTCTATCAGCCGGCAACTTATCGACATCATGGGTGGCCAACTTTACGTCAGCAGTCAACCGATGGTGGGCACCACATTCAGCTTCACCCTGCCTTTGGCAACGGAAGAAGACAAAGCCAGAACAAGACTGGCAAACAATGTGCATTTTGCTGCACCTAAACTCGAACTGGATAACACCGGTTTCAGTGAGTTGCCGGACAATCCGGATGGCCCGCTCATTCTGGTTGTCGACGACGAACCGGTGAATCTTCAGGTGCTGAATAACTTCCTGCGCCTGGAAGGCTACCGGGTCAAAGCGGTGGAAAATGGCCGTCAGGCCATTGAATCTGTCACCATGGAAAAGCCAGCTCTGATGTTGCTGGATGTGATGATGCCGGAACTTAGCGGCTATGAGGTTTGTAACCACCTTCGCGAGCGCTACAGCCGTACCGACCTGCCCATCATCATGCTGTCTGCGCTGGGTCAGGTGCAGGACAAAGTCAAAGGGTTCGATGCCGGCGCCAACGACTACCTTACCAAGCCGTTCAACAAAGACGAGCTTAGCGCACGCATCCGCGCATACATTGATGCCGCACTGACGGAAAAAGAACGCGAGCAAAACCGAGAACTGCAAAGTGAAATCCACTTCAGGGAGCAGGTGGAAGCGGGTCTCCGCGAAGTACAGAACCGTCTTCTGGGTCTGCTGGACAGCGCGCCGGAAGGCATTCTCTGTGTGCAGGAGAACGGTCGTATAAGCTATGCCAACGATGCCTGCAGCAATGTATTCCATCTCAGCGCAGAGCAGCTTGAACGCCACAATATCGATGACTTTCTGGCCATGGCCTTGCCAGAGCCTGACAGCAGTCGAGGGCACTACAGTGGCCAGATCCGCTTTAGGGTTGACGGAGACATCCTGGCGTTGGATACCGATGTGATTGCCCTGCCAGAAAGCTCGGGCCTGCAGATGATGTTACTGATAAGCTCAGGACACAAAGCCTCCTCACACCGCGTACACCAATTGGAAAGTGCCGTTGAAGCCCTGGCGGAATATGCTTTTGAAGCCAACCCTGAAAAACTGCAACAATTGAGGGAGTTAGGCGGAGAGTTTACCCGTATGGCGGATAAATTTACTGGCAATAAACCGGACAAGACCGATCTGCTGCGCGATACGCTGGTCAAGGTGATGACAACCACATTGAGCTACTGGCACAACAGCACAGGTAAAACCAAATTCGATTTGGCTGAAGAAAGTGGCTTGTGGCGGGTTTACCTCGACCGCAGTACGCTTCAAACCCGTACGCTGGACAAGTATCTGCACACAGAAACCGTACCGAAGACGCCTCGCTGGCGAACAGTGATTAACACCATCGACTTCGTTCTAGAGCGCTGCCAGGACGATAACCCTGAACGGAAAGAGCTGGAACAACTCAGGGAGCGGCTACAGTTGCTAATCACCCGATAAGCCCGCTTAACCCGAACCACCAGCCCCGCATGTCGGGGCTTTTTACTGCCCTTTACACACCCATCGCGTCACTCGCTCACTGGCATAATTACACGCACACCTTCACCCGACGTGCACCAGCTAAAGCCAAGCATCCGGAGCAGTATCGATGCCCCTACTCCCCAGAAGATATTGCTGTAGACCCCGTCGCATTTAACCTGCCACCAAGACTTAATTCGGGATGCGAAGACACATTCAGAAAACGGCATAAAGACGATTTCCCGGCAGTAGCAACGGCTAAAATGGCGCTCAAAATTTGTTCTCAGCCTCTGGTCAACCCTGTAAATGTTCGTTTATGAGAAGACAATCACAACAAATGGACATCAGAAATTTTCAGCAATAAATAAACCGGTTTTAACGTTGGCGATCAGGATCACCATTATTAACCCCAAAAGGAAAAGCCTTACAAATAGGAGATAATAACAATAGTGACCACTTACATAGATATGAAAAAGCACAGGGTTTGTGGCGATATTTGACCTGCATCAAACCACTTTTCACCACGTTGAAATCGTCAATATTGACGGTTTTAACGCACTGCATTTTGGTTTTAACGGTTTTTACGGACGACCCGATTGACCAAAAAATGGAACCGGAGTTTCCTTAGCTTGCACTGAGCCTGCACGGCCATGTGAATAGACAGGATCACTTGCCTGATTATTCATAGCGGGTTCCGGCCTGACCAAATTGATTAAACGGTCAGAACCAAGTGGAACAAAGCAACTAGTAAGGAACAGCTATGCTTGCCAATCTAAAGAAAACAAAACTTGCGTTAGCCGTCGTTGCGGCCGCAGCGTCGGTACTGACAGCTCCTGTTGTCAGCGCTGCTGATCGAGTAGAACTGACTGTTGTACCTGACTTTTACCCTCAACTTACCCGTAATTTTAACCCGTTCCTGCAGAACAACCTGAAATCAACGCTGGACTTCGTTTACGAGCCACTCGTTATTTTCAACCAGTTGGACGGCAACAAGCCTGTTATGCGTCTGGCGAAGGACTACACAATTTCAGATGACCTGAAAAAAGTAACCTTCGAAATTCGTGACGGCGTTAAGTGGTCTGACGGCAAACCTTTCACTGCAGCAGACGTAGCATTTACCTACGACCTGATCCGCAGCAATGCAGCGATTGACCTTGCTGGTAACGCAGCGCTTATCACTGACGTTAAGCAAAAAGGCAACACTGTTGAAATTACTCTGAAAGAAGCAAACTCTTCAGCGCCTTTCAAACTGGTTCAGACTCCAATCGTTCCTAAGCACATCTGGAGCAAGATTGACAAGCCAGAAGCGTTTGCGAACGAGAACCCTGTAGGTTCTGGTCCATTCACAGAAGTTGATACCTTCACAAGCAACCTGTACGTTCAGTGTCAAAACCCGAACTACTGGGACGCTTCCAACCTGGAAATCGACTGTCTGCGTATGCCTCTGATCAACAACAACGACGGTCTGCTGTCTAAGATTGTTGCTTCTGAGCTGGACTGGACGTCTTCGTTCATCCCAGACATCGACGCAGTTTATGCTTCTGTGAACAAGAACCACAAATACTGGCCAGCACCAGTAGGTTCTGCGGTTAACCTGCTGGTTAACTTCGAACACCCAGAAGCAGCGAAAAACGAAGCGCTGACTAACGTTGACTTCCGTCGCGCAATGTCTACCGCTATCGACCGTCAATCTATCATTGACATCGCGTTCTACGGCGCAGGTACTCCAAACCACTCTGCAGCAGGTATCGCTGCTCTGTACCAAAGCTGGTCTGACAAAGACGTTTACGAAAAAGCGAAAGTATTTAACTCATACAACGTTGCTAAGTCTAAAGAGCTGCTGAAAAAAGCTGGCTTTAAAGACACCAACGGTGACGGCTTCGTAGAGACTCCATCAGGCAAGAGCTTCGAGCTGGCTATCCAGACTCCATCTGGCTGGACTGACTGGAACAACACTGCACAACTGGCTGCAGAAAACCTGGCTGACGTAGGTATCAAAGCGAAAGCAGTAACCCCAGACTTCTCCGTATACAACGAAGCAATGGCTGGCGGTACTTTCGACGTAGCGTTGACTAACTACTTCACAGGTCCAGATCCACACCTGACTTGGGACTCTGGCTTCCACTCGCGCTTCATGGGTAAAGAAGGTAACCCACGCTTCGCGATGCACCGCTTCAAGAGCGCTGAGCTAGACAAACTGCTGGACAGCTTCTACGCAACGGCTGACAAGTCTGAGCAAATGGAAGTTGCACACAAGATTGAGAAGATCCTGTCTGACAATCAAGTGGTAATCCCAGTTCTGTCTGCTGTTCAGATGTACCAATTCAACGAATCACGCTTCACCGGCTGGTGGGGTGCGGACAACGCGAAAGGTCGTCCAATGATTTGGCAAGGTACTCCAGAGCGTCTGCTGCACGTTCTTGACCTGAAGCCTAAAGCTTAATCTCTAAAACTGGCGGCGCATCCGCGCCGCCATCTTCCACAGATAAGACTATCGGTACTTTAGACCTCAGAGTTGATTCTTTGGTTACGGCTTCGTCGTGCCACTTAAGGTGTGTGTTATGGGATTTTTTCTTAATAGATTAATGTTTTATTTTGGTGCGTTGCTCATCGCAGTCACACTGAACTTTATTTTGCCTCGCGCTATGCCGGGCGACCCAGTGACAATGATGTTCGCAAACGCCAGTGTTCAGGTAACACCTGAGCGTATCGCAGCGATGAAAGAGCTGCTTGGCTTCGTCGACGGCCCTATTTATGTTCAGTTCCTGACTTACGTGAAAAGTATCTTCACGTGGGAGCTGGGTATTTCGACGCAATTCTATCCAATGACAGTGAACGAGCTGATTGCCAAATCACTGGGCTGGACCCTGTTCCTGGCAGGTAGCTCCACAGTAATGGCATTCTGTATCGGTTCTCTGGTCGGTATCTTTGCCGCCTGGAAACGCGGTAGCGCATTCGACTCGATGGTATCTCCGGGTTTCATGGCGCTTCAGGCTATCCCACCAGTCGTTATCGGCATGCTTATCCTTTTTGTCTTCGGTATCAGCCTCAAATGGTTCCCAACGTCTTACGGCATGCCAGAAGGCGCCATCCTTAACTGGACAAGCTGGGAAACCTACTCCGGTATTCTTTATCACGCCGTCCTGCCTCTGTTCTGTGCAACTGTGGCTCAGATTGGTGGCTTCCTGATCAACATGCGTAACAACATGATCAACCTGCTCAGCGAAGACTACATCACCATGGCGAAAGGTAAGGGTCTTTCTGAAAACCGTGTTGTCCTGAATTACGCAGCCCGAAATGCATTGCTACCAACAGTAACAGCCCTCTCAATGGCACTGGGTATGGCAATGGGCGGTCAGCTGGTTGTTGAGATGATCTTCCAGTACCCAGGTCTGGGCACTGCAATGTTGAACGCCGTTAACGGCCGCGACTATCAGGTACTTCAAGGCCTGCTCATCATGATCACCATCGTAATGCTGACCATGAACTTTATCGCTGACATTCTGATTGTGATGCTCGACCCACGCCTGCGTAAAGGAGGCAAATAATCATGAAAGACTTTCTCAAGATCATCAAAGGAAATACCAAAGCACTGATTGGTGTGTCCATTATCCTGGTGTTTATCCTGGTCGCCATTTTCGCACCATTCCTGTCAAAGTATGACCCACAAAAACGTACTGGTGCTCCTCACGAGTACCCAGGCTTTGTTGTGAAAGCGGCACAAGCTAACCCTGATGGTTGGGTTGCTGAGAATCTGGCAGACAACGCCCGTCGCCTGCGCATCTCCAAAGATGCAGAGCATGTTCTGGGCACCACCCGCCTGGGCCGTGACATTTGGTCTCAGGTTGCACACGGCGCGCGTACCTCACTGTTCGTTGGCTTCACTGCAGGTATCTTCGTGTGTGTGGTTGCAACAGTACTGGGTATTTCTGCTGGTTACTTCGGCGGCCGCATCGACAACGTCCTCTCCGGTGCGATGAACGTTATGCTGGTGCTACCGCAGCTTCCAATAGTGATGGTTATCGCCGCCTTTGTAGGCCAGGCCGGCCCACTGACGATAGCGGTGGTAATTGCCCTCACCTCCTGGGCTTGGGGTGCACGGGTTATCCGCTCACAGACACTGGCGATTCGTGAAAAAGAATTTGTGAAAGCCGCTGAAGTGCTGGGCGAATCCAAGTTCCGCATCCTGTTTGTTGAAATTCTGCCAAACCTTATCCCGCTGGTTGGCGCAAGCTTCATCGGTTCGGTGATGTACGCCATCCTGACTGAATCCGTCCTGTCCTTTATCGGTATGGGCAGCCCAAGTGCAGTGAGCTGGGGTTCGATGCTTTACAACGTGCGTACCTCTTCAGCAATGCAACTCGGCATCTGGTGGGAAGTATTGGCGCCGTGTATTGCACTTAGCTTGCTTTCATTCGCACTGGCTCTGTTCAACTTCGCGGTCGATGAAATCGCCAACCCACAATTGCGAGCGCAGAAAGGTCTTAAGCGCTGGAAGAAAATGCAGGCTGAAGAAACCAAGTCTCGCGCACAAACTGAGCTGGCTCCACAAGTAGCAATGAGCGGAGAGAAATAATGAGCGACGCACAACTACAAATCCGCAACCTTTGTGTTGACTACATTACCGACGCGGGCGATGTCCGCGCGGTAAACAACGTAAGCTTTGACATTGGCAAAGGCGAAGTATTCGGTCTGGCCGGTGAGTCAGGCTGTGGTAAATCCACCGTTGCCTTTTCCCTGATGCGTCTGCATAAGCCACCTGCCTACATCAGCGGCGGCGAAGTGTTCTTCAACGGCGAAGACATCATGAAGTACAGCGATGAGCGCATGAGCCGTTTCCGCTGGAAAGAAGTGTCCATGGTATTCCAGTCAGCGATGAACGCCCTGAACCCTGTTCTGACCATGGAAGAGCAGTTCTGCGACGTGATCATGCGCCACACCAACATGACCCGTGAGCAGGCGAAACGCCGTGCGGAAGGCCTGCTGGAGATCGTAGATATCCACCCAAGCCGTTTGAGCGATTACCCGCACCAGTTTTCTGGCGGTATGCGTCAGCGTCTGGTTATCGCGATTGCGCTGGCTCTGAACCCTAAGATGATCATCATGGACGAGCCAACAACGGCACTGGACGTGGTGGTACAGCGCGAGATCCTGCAAAAGATCTACGCACTGAAAGAAGAGTTCGGTTTCTCGATCCTTTTCATCACCCACGACCTGTCGCTGATGGTCGAGTTTACTGACCGTATCGGCATCATGTACGCCGGTCAGTTGATCGAAGTGGCGCCGTCAAAAGAGATCCTGAAAACCCCATATCACCCATACACCGAAGGTCTGGCTAGCTCATTCCCTCCACTAACAGGGCCGAAAACGCACCTGAAAGGTATTCCAGGCAACCCATTGAACCTGCTTGAAATCCCGCAAGGCTGCCGCTTCCAGGCGCGCTGTGGAAAGACCAAAGAAAGCTGTTTCAGCGTGGCGAACACCCTGACGCAGATTGAGCCAAACCGTTTCACCAACTGCCACCTGTTTACAGGCAAGTAATTGGCTTTTTGCGACTTGTAGGAGTGAGCATGACTAAAGAAATAGGCCAACCAATTGTTGAAGGGAAAAACCTGGTTAAGGACTTCCCTATCAGCAGTAATACGCTGAACAAGCCAATGATGCGCGCACTGAATGACGTGTCATTCAAACTGTACAAAAGCCGCGGTCTTTCAGTGGTCGGTGAATCCGGTTCCGGTAAATCCACCACAGCAAAAATGATCGCCAAAATGTACGCGCCGACCTCAGGTACCATCGAGTACAAAGGCCGCGACATCGCTACCATCAACAAAAAAGACGACCTGATGACTTACCGCGAAGGCGTCCAGATGGTATGGCAAGACCCGTTCGGTTCCCTGAACCCAACACACACTATTTTCCACCACATTGCGCGTCCGCTGCACATTCACAAGAAAGCGAGCAGCAATCCGAAAGAGCTGGAAGAGCAAGTGTATGACCTGCTGAACCAGGTAGGTCTGACGCCGCCAAAAGAAACGGCACAAAAATACCCGCACCAGCTTTCCGGTGGCCAACGCCAGCGTGTCAACCTGGCGCGTAACATCGCAGTAGGTGCTGAAGTAGTGCTGGCTGACGAACCCACCTCCATGCTTGACGTATCTATCCGTGCAGGTGTCCTTAACCTGATGGAAGAGATGAAGTTCGAGAAAGAGATGGCGCTGCTGTATATCACGCACGACATCGCGACTGCGCGCTACATCGCTGAAGACCTGGCCGTAATGTACGTGGGCCACATGGTGGAATGGGGTGACTGTGAAGAGATCATTCACCGTCCACAACACCCGTACACGCGACTGTTGGTTTCAGCGGTGCCGGATCCAGCGAAGTCTATTCACACTGAATTGGAAGGCAACAAGGGCGAAATCCCATTGTGGACGCCTGATTCTGTAGGTTGTCCGTTTGCTGGCCGCTGCCTGCACGCAACCGAAAAATGTCGCGAGAAACTGCCTGCTGTCACCAAGCTGGCAGACAACCACTTCGTTCGCTGCTACCTGTTCGAGTGATCCTCGGACCGGTAATTTAGGAGGTAAAATGCAGCTGTTGACCAACCATATCGGCTACGAGCGCACAGGCTCCAAACAGGCGCTTATTCTTTCGGCACAAGCTGTCGATGCCGCACATGCCGATATCGTTGATTGCCGCAGTGGGCAATCTGTGATGCAGCTGCCTGTTTTTGCTTGTGGTTCAGTAGACCAATGGCATACCGGCGACGTATTCCGTGTAGATTTCACCGCCCTTCAGGAAAGCGGTGAGTACTGCCTCAAAGTCGGGGAGGTTACCTCCCCTTCTTTTTCCATTGCCGACGGTATTCTGTTCGATCGCACGTTTTCCGATGTGATCCACTACTTCAAATCCCAACGTTGTACAGGCATCTTTGATAAACACGACCGCGCCGCCCAGGTATGGGGAACAGAGCGCCGCGTGGATGTACATGGCGGTTGGTACGATGCGTCCGGTGACGTCAGTAAGTACTTCAGCCACCTTTCTTACGCTAATTATCTCAATCCACAGCAAATTCCGATGGTAGTCTGGAATATGCTGCACAGCCTCGAAGCCCTATACGAGGCATTACCACGTTTTACCCAGGTACGCTTGCAGGACGAAGCCCTGCACGGCGCTGACTTTTTGGTACGCATGCAGGATGCAGCCGGGTACTTCTACCTGACGGTCTTCGACAAATGGAGCAAAGACCCTGCCCAGCGTCATGTCTGTGCGTACGAAACCCAGCAAGGTCACAAAACCGACAGTTACCAGGCAGCATTCCGCCAAGGCGGTGGTATAGCCATTGCAGCCCTGTCTGCCGCAGCCCGTTTGGGACTGGACGGCGAATTTGACGCAGCGACCTACCAAAACACTGCGGAAACCGGGTACTGGCACCTCAAACAGCACAACACTGAGTATCTGGATGACGGTGTAGAGAACACTATCGACTTTTATTGTGCCCTGCTGGCAGCCACCGAGCTTTACAAGCTGACCGAAAAAACTGCCTTCCTTGAAGAAGCGCGTTATTGGGCCACCAAGCTTGCTGAACAACAGCACAGCGACAGCACCATCAATCATTTCTGGTCAGCCAACGGTGACGGCTCACGTCCGTATTTTCATGCGGCAGAAGCGGGTCTACCCGCCATCTCCCTGATGCAATACCTGCAGATTGAAAGTGACACACCGTTGAAAACCAAGTTCGCCCAAGTTGTCGTGAACGCGTTGAACTTTGAACTGAATATCACGCAGGAAGTGGCCAACCCGTTTGGCTATCCACGTCAGTACATCAAAAACGTGGATGCCGACAAACGCACCAGCTTTTTCATCGCCCAACGCAATGAAACCGGTTACTGGTGGCAGGGTGAGAATGCCCGTCTCGGTTCACTGGCAGCCATGGCATATATGGCCACCAGCTATGTTGACGATGATTCCCTGAAAACGCGTCTTCGCGAGTTCGGCCAAAATACACTGAACTGGATTGTTGGGCTCAACCCGTATGACATGTGCATGCTTGATGGCCATGGCCGCAACAACCCGGATTACCTGCCCCATCTTGGATTTTTCAATGCCAAAGGCGGTGTCTGCAACGGCATCACCGCAGGCTTTGAAAACGAGCATGACATTGCCTTCAAGCCTGACGGCCAAAAAGACGACATGCTGCAGAACTGGCGCTGGGGTGAACAATGGATCCCTCACGGTGCCTGGTATCTGCTGGCAATTGCAATGCAAAAGAAGGATGTGCTGAATGGCTAAGTTCTTTTGTGGTGTAGATGGTGGCGGTACCTCCTGCCGCGCACGCATTGTCGATGCCAACGGACAGTTTCTTGGTGAAGCGAAAACCGGCAGTGCCAATATTCTGCTGGGTGTTGAGCTTGCGATGGAAAACATCCAAAGCGCCATTACCCAGGCAGCAGAACAGGCGGGTATTGCCGATTTGAGCCAATTGCACGTGGGCATGGCATTGGCAGCTGCAGAGCAGCAATCCGCTTGGCAAGCCTTCATGGCACTGCCACATCCTTTTGGCCATCTGACATTAAATACCGATGGGTATGGTGCCTGTATGGGAGCCTTTGGCGGTGAAAACGGCGCTATCGTGATTGCTGGTACCGGCTCTGTTGGCATTTATCTGGAAAACGGTCAGCAGCATGTGCTGGGAGGCCGTGAGTTTCCAATTTCCGATCAGGGCGGTGGTGCTGTGTTGGGTCTTCGCCTGATCCAACAGACACTGCTGGCTCATGATGGGCTGCGCACTCGCTCTGCCCTGTCGGACCATGTACTTGCACATTTTAATCACGATCTCGATGCCATCGTGACTTGGTCAAAAACCGCCAAGCCTTGCGATTACGGCCAGTTCAGCCCGAAAATTTTTGAGCTGGCGATGCAACGGGATGAACTTGCCATGGAGTTACTGCAAGGTTCTGCCGACGATGTGGAACGCCTGATCCTCGGTTTGAACCGAAAAGGGGCGACACAAATTGCACTGATGGGCAGCATCGGGGAACGCATTGTTTCCTGGCTGTCTCCGGCCGCGCAGGCTTTGCTGGTCCAACCCAAGGCGGATGCCATGGCCGGCGCTATTTTAATGGCGCACGGCGATCACAACCTTTATCCGTTTTCGAGGTAGCCATGAACTTTCGCCTAGACCTCAACGTTATCAATGTTCAGCCCAATGAAAGCCGTTTTGCGCTGGTACTCCATAACCTGTCAGAAACCAATATTGAACAGTGGCAACTGACGTTCAGTGTCAGCCGATATGTCAAACCGGCCAGTGTTTCACATGGCACGCTGAAACAAATCGGTAGCCTGTGTATTTATGAAACCGGAAAGCCGCTGAATGCCAACAACCACCTGTATCTGGAATTCAGCCACAACACCAAACCTTTCTCTTTGCATGACGAAGGGATTGGCGATGCCTGTCTGCTGATCACCACAGCAGATGGCGTAAAAGCGTGTCCAGTGGAAACCACTGTGATCAATCTGGGCACTCAGACACCAGAACGTATTCCATTGAATCTGCCAGCACCAAAAGCGATCAATTTGATCCCCCAGCCAAAAGCGATGGTGGCAAAGCAAGGGTACTTTGCCCTGACTGACGAACTCGCGATTGCGAGCCCGTCAGATTGCGCCAAACCTGCAGCGTTGTGGCTGGCAGAAGAGCTTTCTGCACACTTGCGCCGTGATGTTTCACTCAAGCAGGAAGGCCACATCAAACTGGTTCAGGATGCGAAGCTGAAAGACTCACACTACCGTGTCAGTGTGACCCAGCAAGGCGTCACCATTACAGCATCCGATGCGACCGGTTTTTCACACGGTGTCGCGACAGTGTTGCAGTTGCTGCCTGTCCAGGCTTCGCACCGCCACTACGTCGCCTACTCTCTGCCATGTGTTGAGATTGAAGACCACCCGCGCTTTGATTACCGCGGCATGATGCTGGACTGCGCACGTCACTTCCATCCGCTGTCACGCGTGAAGGATCTGATCAACCAACTGGCCCGCTTCAAGTTCAACCATTTCCACTGGCACCTGACCGATGATGAAGGCTGGCGTATCCAGATTGATGCCTACCCTGAGCTGACTGAAATCGGCGCATGGCGCGGTCCGTTTGAAACTTTGGAGCCGCAATACACTTCGCTGTCAAAAATCCACGGTGGCTTTTACACCAAGGACGAAATCCGCGACGTCATCGAGTTTGCCGCCAAGCGTGGTATTACCGTGGTACCGGAAATCGATATTCCCGGCCATTGCCGCGCCGCTATCAAATCACTACCTCAACTACTGGTGGAAGATGCGGACACTTCGGTCTACCGCAGTATTCAGAACTACACAGATAACGTGTTGAACCCGGGCTTGAAAGGCACTTACACCTTCATCGAAACCGTGCTGAAAGAGGTATGTGAACTCTTCCCTGCGCCATACGTTCACATCGGTGCTGATGAAGTGCCGGAAGGTGTCTGGATTAATAGCCCAGCCTGTCAGGCATTGATGAAAACCCACGGCTATCAGGACTTTAAAGATCTTCAGGGACACCTGCTGCGTCATGCTGAAAATTTCCTCAGCACCAAAGGCAAGCAGATGTTCGGCTGGGAAGAAGCCGTGTTTGGCGACAAAGTCAGCAAAGACACGGTGATTTTCTCCTGGCTCAGCGAGCAATCCGGTATCGAGTGTATCCGTAACGGCTACCCTGTTGTCCTCCAACCGGGTCAGGAGACCTATCTGGACATGGCGCAGGACTACTCTGCCTGTGAGCCGGGCACTGACTGGGCCTGCAAGGTACCACTGGAAAAAGCCTATCACTATGAACCTTTTGCCAACTCAAACGTGACAGCGAAAGAGTTTGAGCGGGTGAAAGGTATTCAATGCGCACTCTGGTGCGAAATGACCCATACCCAAAGCCGCTTCGAGTACATGATCTTCCCTCGCCTTATGGCGATCGCAGAAGTGTGTTGGAGCGCCAAGGAACAAAGGGACTGGTCTGATTTTCAGGCCCGCCTCAGCGGACAATTGCAATACCTGGATCGCCTGGGTATTAACTATCGTCGGTAATTATTTAAATTTATTAAGATTTTTGTAGAAGGAAATATGCCATGAAATACGGCTTCTTTGATAACGACAACCGGGAATATGTCATTACCCGTCCTGATGTACCGGCGCCTTGGACTAACTACCTGGGTACAGAGAAATTCTGTACCGTGATTTCCCACAATGCCGGCGGTTACTCGTTCTACAACAGCCCAGAATACAACCGCGTGACCAAATTCCGTCCAAACGGCACGTTTGATCGCCCGGGACACTACATCTACCTGCGTGATGATGAGACGGCAGACTACTGGTCAATCTCCTGGCAGCCAGTGGCAAAGAGCCTGGAAGAAGCAACGTACGAAGTGCGTCACGGCCTGTCCTACTCCAAATTCAAATGTGAGTACAACGGCATCACTGCACAGAAAACCCTGTTTGTGCCTAAAGGTGAAGACGCGCAAATCTGGGACGTGAAAATCAAGAACGACGGCGACAAGCCACGTACCATTAGCGCATTCTCGTTTGTAGAGTTCTCGTTCAGCCACATCCAGTCTGACAACCAGAACCACCAGATGAGCCTGTACTCTGCAGGTACTTCGTACAAAGACGGTGTGATTGAGTACGACCTGTACTACAACACCAATGATTACGAAGGCTTCTACTACATGGCTTCAAGCTTTGATCCAGACAGCTACGACGGTCAGCGCGACAGCTTCATCGGTATGTACCGTGACGAAGCCAACCCAATTGCGGTTGAAAATGGCCGTTGCTCGAACCACGTTCAAACCTGTTACAACCACTGTGGTTCCCTGCACAAGCAATTCGTTATCCAGCCGGGTGAAGAAATCCGCTTCGTGATGATCCTGGGTATCGGTAAAGGTGAAGGCGAACGTCTTCGCGCGAAATACCAAGATTTTGCCAACGTTGATGCAGCATTTGCTGATATCCGCGCACACTGGGATGAGCGTTGCAACAAGTTCCAGGTGAAATCACCGAACGAAGGCCTGGATACCATGATCAACGCATGGACCCTGTACCAGGCGGAAACCTGTGTGGTTTGGTCTCGCTTTGCATCCTTCATCGAAGTAGGCGGCCGTACTGGTCTTGGCTACCGTGACACCGCGCAGGACGCCATTTCTGTCCCTCACGCGAACCCACGCATGACCCGCAAGCGTCTGGTAGACCTGCTGCGTGGCCAGGTGAAAGAAGGTTACGGTCTGCACCTGTTCGATCCAGACTGGTTCGATCCAGAGAAAGCAGATGTTAAACCATCTAAGTCACCAACCGTCGTGCCAACACCAAGTGACGAAGACAAGATCCACGGCATCGAAGACACCTGTTCTGATGACCACCTGTGGCTGGTACCGACTATCTGCCGTTACGTGCAGGAAACCGGTGAAGAAAGCTTCCTGGATGAAATGATCCCTTACGCAAACGGCGGTGATGCATCTGTTTACGAGCACATGAAAGCCGCGCTGAACTTCTCTGCCGAGTACGTGGGCCAAACCGGTATCTGTAAAGGTCTGCGCGCAGACTGGAACGACTGTCTGAACCTGGGTGGCGGTGAGTCTGCAATGACCTCATTCCTGCACTTCTGGGCACTGCAAGAGTTCATCAAACTGGCGAAATACAAAGGTTTGGATGCGGACGTTCAGAAGTACACTGAAATGGCAGCCAACGTACGTGAAGCCTGTGAACAGCACCTGTGGGATGAAGAAGGCGGTTGGTACATTCGCGGTCTGACCAAAAACGGTGACAAGATCGGTACAGCGCAACAAGCTGAAGGCCGCGTACACCTGGAGTCCAACACCCTGGCTGTTCTGTCTGGTCTGGCGTCTCAGGATCGCGGCGAGAAAGCAATGGATGCGGTTGATGAGAACCTGTTCTCTGAATACGGTCTGCACCTGAACTCACCTTCATTCGCGACACCAAACGACGACATCGGTTTTGTTACCCGTGTATACCAGGGCGTGAAAGAAAACGGCGCGATCTTCTCGCATCCAAACCCATGGGCTTGGGTAGCAGAAGCGAAACTGGGCCGTGGTGACCGTGCAATGAAGTTCTACGATGCACTGAACCCGTACAACCAAAACGACATCATCGAGAAGCGTGTTGCTGAACCTTACTCATACGTTCAGTTCATCATGGGCCGCGACCATGAAAACCATGGCCGTGCAAACCACCCATGGCTGACCGGTACCTCTGGTTGGGCATACTTCGCAGTGACCAACTTCATCCTGGGTGTACAGACCGGTTTTGACGGCCTGACCATTGAACCTTGTATCCCAACCAGCTGGCCTGGTTTCGAAGTGAACCGCGAATGGCGCGGCGCGACTTACCAAATCAAGGTACAGAACCCGAACGGCGTCAGCAAAGGCGTGCAATCTATCACCCTGAACGGTGAGCCAGTGACAGGCGCTATCCCTGCACAAGCCGAAGGTTCAGTGAACGAAGTGGTTGTTGTTCTGGGCTAATCAGCCAAAGCGGGGCCTTTGTGCCCCGTTTTTCGAGATTTAAAGGAGTTCCACCATGATCCAATTTGGTACCGGTGGCTGGCGTGCGCTGATCGGCGAAGAGTTTACCCGCGATAACGTGCGTTTGGTTGCCCAAAGCCTTGCCAACATTATGCTGAACGAAAACGCGGTAGAGCCGGGTTTCGTGATCGGTTATGACCGTCGCTTCCTGTCTGACAAAGCAGCCGAATGGTTTGCCAGCGTACTGGCGGCCAACGGCATCACCGTGAGCTTTATTGATAAATACGTGCCAACCCCTATCGTCATGTTCAAGGCGAAGGAGATGAACACGCATTACTCAGCATGTATCACCGCTTCGCATAACCCTGCAGACTACAACGGCGTTAAAGTCTTCATCAGGGGTGGCCGTGATGCCGACGAAGTGATCACCGCCAAGATCGAGCAGCAGATCAGCCAACTTCAGCCAAGCGATGTGAAAACCATCGACTTTGAAGATGCTGTCGCTCAGGGCAAGATCGTCGTGATCAACCCAATGAATGAATTCGTTGATTCGATCATCGATTTCATCGACATCGAAGCGATCAAAAAAGCCAACCTGCGCGTGCTGATCGATCCTATGTTCGGTGTAGCAAAAAACGCCCTGCAAACGGTGCTGATCTCTGGCCGCTGTGATGTTGACGTGATCAATGACGGCGCAAACCCAGGCTTTGGCGGTTTAATGCCATCACCAAGTGCTGCGACCCTGTACCGCCTGAAACACCTTGTCGCTCATGAAGGTTATGACATCGGCATCGGTACCGATGGCGACGCTGACCGTCTGGGTATTATCGACGAGAAAGGTAACTTCATTCACCCGAACGAAGTACTGCTGCTGCTTTACTACTACCTGCTGGAATACAAGGGCTGGAAAGGCTCTGTAGTACGTAACATCGCAACCACTCACCTGCTGGATAAAGTTGCCGCCGACCACGACGAGAAAAGCTTTGAAGTGCCGGTTGGCTTTAAACATATCAGCTCCCAAATGGAAGCAGACGACTCACTGATCGGTGGTGAAAGCTCTGGTGGCCTGACTATCCGCGGTCATATCAAAGGTAAAGACGGCGTATTCGCATCAAGCCTGCTGGTTGAAATGATCAGTGTAACGGGCAAGAAGCTGTCTGAGCTACTGGATGAGATCTACGGTAAGTATGGCTATGCCTACACCGCTGAGGGTGACTGCACCTTCAAAGCCTCCCAGCGCCAGGAGCTTTACAACAAGATTTACGTTGAAAAAGCACTGCCTGAATTTGCCTATGAGATTGAGAAAGTCAGCTACGCCGATGGCCTGAAAGTGTACTTCAAAAACGGTGGCTGGGCGCTGGCGCGTTTCTCAGGCACTGAACCACTGCTACGTATTTTCGTAGAATGGGAAGACAAGGACACAGCGGAAGCTTTGGTGCGTCAAATCAAAGAGTTCCTGTACGTTTAACGCAGTAAAAGCGCAATATTGGCAACATTGCGGTTCATTGATGCAGGCCGTCAGGTCTTCGCAAAAAGGGTAGCTGAGCTACCCTTTCTTTTATCTGTTTTTCCGCCGGTTAAGGCTGCATAACACATTCTCGCAAGGTGACATCCCCCACCACCAACATGCCTTCTTTCCCTTTCGTGTACAAACCGACAGATTTGTCCTCAAGTTCATACATCACGCCGGAAGCAGAGCGGATACGCGGCAGTTGATATTCCGCATCACCGAACCGCACCAGGGCATGATCCGACATGACCATGGCGTCAAAGGACTGGTTGTCCTCGCACACATATTGGTGTGGCAAAGAAGCCGAGCAAGCGGTGAGCATCACAGACAGAGAAACAAGGAGTAATCGTGTTTTCATTCTTCGCCCTCATTCATCATTTTCTGTCTTCATCATTTCACGGTCAGTGCAAGTTAACTGCACACAAGATCACACTCCGCTGATTTTCAATCGCCCGCTACACACAAATTGACGACAGAATTTTTCTTTCATTTTTATAGGTTAACGAAGTTTAATTATTCATCCATCCGTTATTTAGGGTCTTCCCTTTAAGCTATTCAAACGTCGGCACATCCAGACTGGCGACATAACTATCAGTTCCCCCAAACTGGTTTTGGCTCGCATTACCAATGCGAGCCTTCTTTTATTCGTTCAGTCACACCCTGCTGGAAAAGTAAAATACCTACTGGCAGGTGGACGGAGGGAAAATGAAAATACTCATCATCGAGGACGATACGACGACACGTGAATTTATCGCCAAAGCCCTCAAGGAGCATGGCTACGCCGTGGATGTAGCAGAAGACGGACAGTCGGGACTGATGATGGCGCTCAGTTGCCAGTACCAGATGGTCATCCTAGACCGTATGCTACCTGCCCTGGACGGTATGAAAGTCCTCTCTGCGCTGAAATCGACAGAGCCTAATCTGCCCATCCTGATCCTCAGCGCGCTGGACAGCGTCAAAGATAAAGTCGATGGACTGACCGCAGGAAGTGATGATTACCTAACCAAACCTTTTGCCCTCGCCGAATTGATTGCCCGTGTCGATATCATTATTAACCGCTCCCACCGTCAGCAGGCTGTCACCAGTGAAATTACCTATGATTGCCTCAAGCTGGATTTAAAATCACACACCGCCTTTTGCCATCATCACCAACTGACCCTGCAGCCAAAAGAGCTGCGCCTGTTACAGTATTTCATTGAGCACAATGAACAGGTCGTGTCACGGATGCGGTTGTTTGAAGCCATCTGGAGCTACCATTTTGACCCCAAAACCAATGTAATTGATGTACATATCGCCAACCTCAGACGCAAACTTGAGGACGCAGGTTGCGCTGATATTCTTCATACGGTGCGAGGGGCTGGCTATGTTCTTCGCCGATAATTACACCCTCACCCGTTCGTCTATTTTTCGCACTTTGATTGGGCTTTTCCTGCTAATTGCTCTGGTCAACGTCGCCGTCATCCGTCAGGTCTACATCAACTCTGAGGCTTTTCACCAAAGCCAGCTTGCCGAACAACTCAACGACGAGATCTCCGAGTTTAAATATGCAGCGCAGGCAAACCGTCAGGAAGTCGAACAACTTCTCGCTGCCAAGCAAACCCGTGAGCGCTTGTTCTATTACCAACTGCGCGATACGCCCTCAGTTCAAACGGGTGAATATCCTCTGCACCGCCTTCCACAATCCAATACCCAAATCCCGCTGGCACCGGATTACCACCTGGAAGTCAGGGTAGATCCTGCAATGATGGAAGCCTTCCGCAAAGCGCTGGTACCACTGGTTTTTTCAGGTAGTTTGCTGCCCATTGCCGTCATGCTCATCGCCGCTTTCTCCTTTACCGTGGTCATCCAACGGCGGCTTGAGCAGGTAAACCGCGCCATGAACCAGTTTGTGTGTGGCGAGAACAACGTCAAACTGCCCGTTTCCCGCCGCGATGATGAGTTCGATATTCTAGCTATCCACCTCAATTTCATGATTGAGCAAATGACTAAAAACGAAATGACCCTTCGCTCGCTGACCACGGGTCTTGCACATGACATGCGAACCCCGATGGCAAGGCTCAAGCTCCGGCTGGAACAAGCGTTGGAAAGCCCTTCGCTTCCTGCCCCACAGGCTAAAACAATTGGCGCCTGTCATGATGAACTGGAACTTTTACTTTCCCTTTTCAACAGCATGCTGGAGATCGCCAAACTCAATACGTTAGAGACAGATCTTGATACTGAGTTGGTTGACCTTGGGCGGGTAGTCAGTGACGCACTGGATTTCGTCCAGCCGCTGGCAGAGCAGAAAAACCAGTCCCTTCAGTTGCGAATGGATCAAACCTGCGAGCTTTTTGGTGACCGTTCATTGCTGTTTCGCGCCGTCTTCAACCTGATTGAAAACGCCGTTAAATACACGCCGGTAAACGGAAACATTGAGGTCGTCGTCGACAGGTTTGGCGTCGTAGTCGCCGATAGCGGAATAGGGATCAGTGATGAGGATAAGATGCAGGTATGCAAGCCTATGTTCCGCGCAGACAAAAGCCGCTCCGAAAAAGGAAGCGGCCTTGGGTTAGCTCTGGTTGATGCTGTCGTTACCCGACATCGCGCCAACCTTTTGTTCCGTGACAATCACCCTGGTCTGCGTGCGAGGATATTGCTTGACCCTATCAGGACCCACGCCATCAACAGGCAGGTGTGATTTGCTAAAGCGTACTAACTGGCAGTAACCAATTTATCCGGTTGTTGCTCCATGGCCTGCGCAATCAACTCCGCCTCTGTTCCAACAATTACCTGAACATTGTTACCACCCAGCTTCACAATACCCATTGCGCCCAATTCCGTCAGGGAAGCTTCATCCATCAAGCTGATATCATTGAGCGTTAAACGAAGGCGGGTAATACAGGCGTCGATATTGGCAAGGTTGCCTTTGCCGCCCAGCGCCATAACGTACGCTTCAGCGCGATCATCCACTGGCAACTTTTGCGATTGTGGGTCGATACTTTCCCTACCCGGCGTTTTCAGATCGAACTTTTCGATCGCAACTCTGAATACGGTGTAATAGAGCAGCGCAAAGCCAAGGCCTTGGAGAATCAGCATGTAAGGCTTCATCGCCAGTGGCAAATTGAAAGAGAGGATAAAATCAATCAAACCGCCGGAGAAGGTGAATCCTGCAAACCACTGCATGCTGGCGGCGATAAACAGCGAGAGCCCTGTCAACAATGCGTGAATGACATAAAGCACAGGCGCCACAAACATGAAGGCAAATTCAATCGGTTCAGTCACGCCAGTGATCACTGCCGTGATGGCTGCAGCCCCTAAAATCCCACCGACTTTTGCTTTATTTTCGGGCTTGGCACAGTGATACATAGCCAGACATGCCGCGGGTAACCCGTAACCCATCACCGGGAAAAAACCCGCCTGATACATACCCGTTACGCCCAGCTCGCCGGTACCAGACCAGAATTTGGAAATATCGCTGATGCCAACCAAATCGAAGATAAATACCTGGTTCAGCGCATGATGAAGGCCAACAGGGATCAGCAAACGGTTAAAAAAGCCATACACGCCAGCGCCAACCGCTCCCATGTCAGATACTGCAATACCGAAGTTCACCAATGCCCCGTAAACTGTTGGCCAGACATAAACCATGATGATACTGATACCAATCGCCGAAAATGCAGTCACGATCGGCACAAATCGACGCCCACCAAAAAAGCCGAGCGCGGTAGGAAGCTGGATGTTATGGAAGCGGTTATATAAGGTTGCCGCCACAATACCCATCAAAATACCGGTAAATGCACTAACTGCCGCCCCAGAGGCAACCACCTGCGCCTGAGACATTTGGTCGACAGGTACACCGGTGATCTGGGAAATGACATTGATATTCCCCACCACCATTTCCACTATCAACAACCCAAGAAGACCAGACAACGCCGCCGCACCATTGTTGTCTTTGGCAAGCCCATATGCCACGCCCGCAGCAAACAGCCATGACTGATTATCCATAATGCCTTTGCCGCCAAACACCAGGATGGTTGCCAGCGGGCTATTCGCTCCCCAACCGCTGGGGTCGATTGCATACCCTAAACCCAGCATTAAGCCGCCAGCAGGCAGCACGGCAATCGGCACCATCAGCGCCTTACCAATCTGTTGTAAATACCCCAAAATATTCACGCGTTGCTCCTTATCTATATTCTGAAATGCCATTTTCAAACGATTCAAAATGGTAAATTCAGACTAAGTAAGGTGCGGTTAACCCAACCTTTTAGCTGGATTAACAATTATTAATATTCATCGTGATTTCAGGGAGGAGATCCCAAAAGGGAATATTTGCCAAATTACAAACGCAAAAAGGCCATCCTTACGGATGGCCTTTTCGTCGGTATTTGAAGCCTGGCGATGTCCTACTCTCACATGGGGAGACCCCACACTACCATCGGCGCTGCTCTGTTTCACTTCTGAGTTCGGCATGGAGTCAGGTGGGTCCAAAGCGCTATGGTCGCCAAGCAAATTCGTTTAAATCTGGGAAAGCTGTGTTTACTTGTTCTCAGTACACATTCAATGTTCTATCCGAGTCCGTCAAAACCCCTTGGGTGTTGTATGGTTAAGCCTCACGGGCAATTAGTACAGGTTAGCTCAACGCCTCACAGCGCTTACACACCCTGCCTATCTACGTCGTAGTCTCCAACAACCCTTTA